>BQIY01000276.1 GCA_021604265.1 Nitrospirales bacterium | reverse complement strand
GAGCTGAGGAAGTGTGACGATTTTTGTCTGACTCACAGGAAACCCCTATTTTTTAGGGTACCCCCGATCTTGTTTTTTCGGCAGGGTTATGCCTAACTGCCAATCTTCGCAAGTTCGGTGTTGACGAATCCCAAGATTTTTTCGGCGTCCTCAAGCAGGCCATCGGTAATATTCATGCCAAGAGCGAGTTCTTCATCATCCAGGATGTCGGCTAATCCGTGATTTTGGAGCAAACTGACATCCCAAAAGACCAGTCCGATGTTTTCTTGTTTGCCATCAATGGTCGCAATGGCATTAATATTGTCGCCGTGCTCGGTGGGAGTGCTCACAAACGAAGGCTTGATGCCTTGGCCTTTAGCACGTTGAAGAAATTCCATAAATGTCTTAATTCGTTTTAAGCTTGTTATATCCATTTGCATGACATCAGTCTCCTGCTCTGTGGGGTGTAAAAAGGTAATAACGAATCTAATGAGCGACCTTCATTAGTCCTTCAATAGAATCTAGAATTGATCATTTTATCGCACATGATATTTTTCAGGATATTCAAACGTGAGGGACGGAATACATTTTTCTTGCAGGGCGTACCCTACGAGTTTTTAAAGTGATTAGGCAACTATTTTTAGATTTTAACTTACGGGCTCTGTGCTAAAGCCTGCGCTAATTGTCTTACACACTTAATGAGTTCAGCGTCAGTCGTAAGAATATCTGGGCAGATGCGAAGAAGGTCTTCTCGAGCATCGATGATAATTTTGCCTTCCTTCAGCCTTGACGCAATCCTATCCGCCGATTGATGACGAATGGTCAAGAATGCTCCTCGTGTTTCCGGTTTCCCTAATACATGTATACCACGTTCGTGGAGAAGATCCGTCAATCTTTCTTGTTGTTTTAACGAATACGCACGGACACGTTCAACTTCAAGGCCGAGTGTGAATTCAAGTCCGGCTTTCGCTTGGTAGTACGGAAGAACGGGCGGTGTGGACTCAAGGAAGGCATTCCCGCCATGCGCAAGCTCTGCTTTCTCTGGCCGTCTGAATTCAAATGGACTCGGTTGTGCAAACCAGCCGGTATCAAGAGTCGTGAATGAACCGGTGAGATGCCGTGGGTGGATGTATAGCCAACAGGCACCTGGACCGCCGCGCAAATATTTATAGCAACCTCCAATAGCGAAATCAGCCCCGAGCATTTCAATGTTAACTGGTAACGCTCCAGCTGCATGGTATAGATCGATAAGCACCATAGCCCCACGTGCCTGTATTTCCCGAATTACTTGCGCCAAATTGGTGAAGTACTGACCTGTTGTGAACAGAACCATCGAGATGACGACTAATGAATCGGCTTGCTTCACCGAAGCGGCCATATCTTCCTCGTGATAGATCCCCTGATTGTCTGGTTTGACATATTGCAAGGCGATTCGATCTCGTTGCGCATAGACTTTGAGGATGTGATCGATGGAACTGAATTCATCTGTCGTAGTTAGGACGTTGATCTTTGTATCAAAGCAATTCAACACCGCTCGTATCCCTTGGCCTGCACTGGTTTTGGGAATGATGCCATCTGCTGTTGGTGCGTGGATGAGTTGAGCAATATGGTGACGAAAGTGTTGAATTTCAGCAAGCCAATTGTCCCAGGCATCACCCATGTCTGCATACCAATGGTGTACTGCCTGCTGAATATCGCGATCGGTCTGGTCTAATGGGCGCCCGAGAGAGTGGTTGGCGAGATAGGTCTCCTGTCGACCTAATACCTTTGAAAACAATGGGTGAATATGGGAGAGAAGAGCCTGTTCCTCTAATGGCCCGGAGCCCAGGGCGGCCAGGGCCTGCTGAATGCTATTCGTTTCCAATTTCTGTCCGGACATCGATGAGCTCCGGGAAAAAGGTGATCTCGAGTGCTTGTTGGAGAAACTTCACGCCTGAAGAACCTCCGGTTCCCCGCTTAAACCCAATAATGCGTTCCACGGTTTTGAGGTGACGAAAGCGCCAAAGTTGAAAATTTTCTTCGACATCCACAAGTTTTTCACACATTTCATAGGCGTCCCATTGTGCTTCCGGGTGGTCATAGATCTGCTTGAAGACTTGCGTGAGCTCTGCATTCCTTGAATGCGGTTCCGACCAGTCTCGCTCAAGGCATGTCAGAGGAATGGGGTGTCCTTGTCTGGATAATGAACAGAGAAATTCATCGTAGAGGCTGGGGGCCTTGAGCACGTGCATCAGTTCTTGATACAGGCGGTCATTATGTCGAAAGACTTCGACAACGGCGGCATCCTTATTGCCAAGAATAAATTCGATAGACCGGTATTGAATAGATTGAAATCCTGAAGCATTGCCTAACACGTTACGAAACTGACCATATTCGTTAGGAGTCAGTGTTTCGAGTACCGCCCATTGTTCAAAGAGTTGCCGTTGGATTTGCTTCACCCGCGCCAAAATCTTAAAGCACGGATTGAAACGATCGTGTTGAATATGGGTGACCGCTGCCCGTAGTTCATGAAGAATCAATTTCATCCAGAGTTCAGATGTTTGATGCTGAATAATAAAGAGCATTTCATCGTGATGCGGGGGATGGCTTAACGGTTTTTGTGTGGCGAGCAATTGATCGAGATGCAAGTATCCGGCATAGGTCATTCGATCATGAAAATCGAGATGAATGCCTGTTTCTAACTTTCGAGTATGTGGGGTGTGCTCGTCCATAGTTGTGAATGTATGGACTGATTGTAGGCCGATGGCTGTATTTTGTGAAGAGGGAATTGTTATTGTTGGACGATTGTGTGCTTTCTTGGGGAAGATTTTGAAATGCCTATTTTTTCATTCATTTGGTCTAACAATCGTTCAGGGTCCTGGTCTTGAAGGATCAAGGTGCGATTGGTTGATGTCACAAAGCCCTGTTGGACTTGATGGTCCATGAAGGCGAGTAACGAATCGTAAAACCCTTCCACATTTAAAAGCCCGCAGGGCTTGTGATGAATGTTCAATTGAGCCCAGGTTACCATCTCGCATATTTCTTCTAATGTCCCGTACCCACCCGGGAGTGCAAGAAACCCATCTGAGAGTTGTTCCATCAGCGCTTTTCGCTCATGCATGGTTTGGACTATGCGTAAGTCAGTCAATTCCTGAAATGCCAGTTCCTTTTCGGCGAGAGCAGCTGGAATGATACCAATGACTTCCCCGTCTTCTTTCAGCACCGTTTCTGCGATGACGCCCATCAACCCAATATTGCCGCCACCGTAGACTAAGCCGATCCCTCGTTCAACGAGTAGCTGACCGAGCTGACGAGCCGCCTGTTCATAGGCTGCTTGACTGCCTTTTGTCGAACCGCAAAAGACACAAAGGCGTTTCATGTGTTTGGCTTTCATAATGGTCACGATTGTTCGCTGAGTCCTGAGGTTCAGGTTCAGAGAAGAACGTGCAGTTAGGATTTCATGGGAAGATTGATGAGCGAGTAGGGATTGATCCGTGATCCGTTCAGACGGACGCCCCAATGCAGGTGCGGGCCGGTGGCTCGTCCGGTTGAGCCAACTTGTCCAATGATCTGTCCTTTCTTCACAACTTCTCCCTCTTTGACGGAGATTGTTGAGAGATGGAAATACATGGAGTACAGTCCGACTCCATGATTAAGGATGACGCCTTTGCCTGTGAAAAAATGATTATGGGTAAGGCTGACCGTGCCTGTATTCATGGCGACGACATTGGTGCCTTTCGGAGCGGCGATGTCCTCGCCACTATGAGGATTTTTTGATTGTCCATTAATGACTCGTCGACTGCCAAATCGACCAGAGATACGTCCTTTCACTGGTGCAATGAATGGGCCTTCCCAAAATGGATGAGGGCTGATAGGTTCAAAGGCTGCCATCATTTCTTTTCGTTCTGCTTTGACACGAATGAGAGTCTTGTTGTCCAAGTCAACTTTCTTCTTAGGAAGTTTCAAGTGTTGGACGGAGTAATTCTCTTTCATGACCAAGACCGTGTAGCTTCGATGTTTTGTTCCCGTCTCCGTTGTGATCGTGATATCTAATTCATGCAGGCTGGGTTTATCCTGCATGTCGATTCCCAGGAGTCCGACATAGGTTGCTGTTGATTCTTGAATAAATGGAATGTTTCGCTTAAGAAATGTCCCCGTGACCTTTGTGGGGTTGAGGGTCCCGACGGGCACGTGGACCCAGAGGACCTCTCCTTGTTTGGCGCTCAATTGTCCGTCAATGCCTGGTCGTTGTTCTTTTGCACTCGGAACTAATTGAAGCGGAAAAATACTAGCAATGAGCAAGGTAATGACGAGCAGAATTTTCCCGGGCAGCCGGGATTTTGAAAATGGCTGATCTATTCGATAAATACTCATGTCTTGAGTCTCGTCTGTGGTACCTGAGAGAGGAGTTCTTCCACCCGTCGGTTTGAAGAGCAAAAGGGGTCCATGCAGAGTATGGTTTCCTCCCAGTAGCCATTCA
>BQIY01000275.1 GCA_021604265.1 Nitrospirales bacterium | reverse complement strand
TTATATTGCGCATCACGTTTCGTCGGATCTGCCAATCGAGGATCTCCGGTAATCACGCCAATACGGTGGAAGGATTTCGCCATACGTTGCAATCTCCTATGCTTTGTTGACGATGAAAAGCTGTGGTGGACACCAAAAAATCTGCAGGTCGCACCAAGGTTCAGATTGTAAACCAAGCTTTGGTGTATGAATAAAAAAGATTGAGGAACGGAAGGATTGGCGAGTGAATCTTCATAGTTTTTTGAATATCCAAGACAGAAGAATGGAGAGGTTTGGGGAAAATAGGACAACTATTCTTTACGAGGCATTCCGAATCCACGGCATGCAAACGTATACATGTGAGAAAAGAGAAAGTTCCCTATCTCCTTTTCCTTATTAATGAAGACACCAATAAATTCTACACTATATCCTGGATTTCCCTGTTTTAATAAACAAAATTGTTTAAAACGACCAAGACCTTATTCAGATTTTCGAAAGCTAGATTATATGTTTTAATTTCACCAATCTCCTTGGTTCCGTGAAAAAAATTATTGCGAAATCGAAAAGCTATTTTGAGCAGAGGGACAAGCTTATCTTGGACTGATCCATTTGCAACGTTCAGCTCAGACCTTAATTCCCGAAGTAAACAATCCCCCAAGCCCAAGGTTTCAAATAGCTTATTTTCACCATGACTATTTTGTTCGTACCTTCCTTTGAAATATTCAAACACATCTTTTATTACTCCCTCTTGTTCTTCGTTGAAATCCGTTGCCTGAAATCGCTTAACATATTGATTTATTGAATCATATTTCCCTTTTTTTTCGCAGGCTTCTGCCTCGAAATAGTTCCAGAGGAGAGAGAAATTTCGAATCTCGTCAATTTCTCCCATGCTATGGATTAGGCACTTTCGTTTGATCCAACCTTCAGATGATTCCATTGTCATCGAATCCTATTTTGGTTTTACACAAACCCTACCTAGAACCGAGAAAGCTCAGACCTGAGGCCGAGAAGTTGACACGTCGACTTGGAGCGCCAGCAAATGTTAGCATTTTTTTGCAATGATGACGTTTCTGGGGTCAGGTCCTGCAATCACGTAATCCGCTTTCTGCTTCACTCAGCTTAACCACCTCGCCGCAATCAGCTGTCATATTGCAAGACCAGATCCCAAGTTCTCAAAAACATACTTGGCCCCAGGCCGTAAGGCGCCTAAGCATGGCATGTCGTTGCGTGTCCGGCTAGACAAATTATATTTACGCAGTGCGAACGTCTTGGCTGATAGTGACATTGGGTGTCTCGCCATGCGTGCGAATCACTTGCCAACCGTTCCACTTCACGTTGTCAAGATCGAGATTTCGTTTTGGGATACACATCAAAGTCTGGAACTGGTTAAGTGGGTCCAAGAGATGGTGAGAATAGGAGTCGAAGAATCCTTCGAACAGCAATGATATTGAGCCATCAAGAATAAGTAGTGTCGGGCAATACTTGCCAGAGAGCCTCGCGGCCGCTGTCGCTAACTCAAGCAAAACACAATCGCTCTCCCTTCCACTCAGTGCGCGAAACGGCAGTCCGGGGACTGTGCCGTATACATCAGCACGGAGAGTGTGTCGCTCAGCTGCATCCAGGCCTTCATGTGTGTCGTGCTCGAAACGTAAGTTCGATGCCTTTGCGTATGGAAATGTGTTCACCTCGTTCAGCAGCGCTTCGATCACCATTGGCGGAAGCCCTAACGCCTGGGCAAGCATCTCGCGATCATCTTGAATGGAGGAGTCCAATCGTTCTGGCTTCAGAACGGTAAACCCGATTGGGATGAACGCCACATTTTTTCCATCGACAGAATATCGAAGCTCAGAACCACTAATTGATAGATCTAAGTTCAGAAGTTTTGGGTTTAGCAACGACAAACGCAAATGTAACGATTGGTGTCGCGCGGACATCCAGCGCTTAAGCTTCCTGCTGTTGAAAAAAGCAGTGATCCATTCAGTAATTGCCGTCTTGCCGGTGCCGTTCGAACCGTAGATCAGATTCAACTTAGCGAGTTGAACAGTCTGCGGAACTGAAAACAGTGGTCCTTGGACGATTGTCAGTTCATGGAGCCAGCCGATTGGGGGATAAAGACCTTCGTGCTCCAACAATACACGAGCTTCATGTAGGGCCTTGTAGCTCAGCAGGGTCTCCGACGGATAGGCTGTGCCGCGATTGTTGTCAACTAACTTGGCATGTCTGCCACACAGCCAAATTCCGTTCCCTACACCTTTCAACTCGTCTGGAGTAAGGCCTCCTTGTCCGCGAGGGCCACCGCCGGAGGCAGCATAGATGTGTGCGGCATACCCGCTATTGGAGACATACTCTGAACTTGGCCCAGGGCCGACAGTCCTACGATTACATGTAGGAAAACTGCATTGGTGCCCACCCCTATTCGCAAGTAAGTCTCGAACCTTTCGTGTGAATTTTTCCCGTGGCATGAAGAAGTGTTAGTTTCCTTAGACCGAACAATGTTTAGACAAATCCGCATAGGAGCCGGATCTTTCCTTTTCAGCCCGTATAAGCGCCATACAATTGTCACTTCAGACGGGCATCATTCTCGAATGACAAGAGGCTTACACAGCTTTGGCCTATTACCATGGTTTCTTAGGCGGATCGGAATAATCACCCTCTTCGCTAACCTCAGCTCTCATTCACCGGATTTGAATAGACCGGACGAATTCTTGATCAATCGACGAAATAAAGCAAGTTGTCGTTCTATGATTACAAAAGCGGAATTGTCTTCAGGTGGATTCTTAAAACTGGCGACAGGGTGTGAGCAAGTCTGTTCTTAATCAGCTACCTGCACCAGCACTTTCCCCATTGGACCCTGAGCTAATCGGGCAAACCCCATTTTCACTTCCTCGAAGGGGACAATGGAATCCACCTGTGGCCGCTGCCCCATGGCATCCAATCGACCGATGATGTTTTCCCACGCCGCATGCGCTTCCTGAGCAGTAAAGTCTCCAACCGAAACTCCGCCTATTCGATTACGGCGGAAAAACAGGGTCGACGTGTTGAACTCCGGAACCGTTCCTCCGCTCCGCCCGACGACGCTGATCCGCCCGCCATACCCAATCAGAGCCACAACCTGAGGAAGCAAGCAGCGCGCCTCCCACACTATCTACAACGAGATCGACTTTTCGCGGGCTCAGTGCCGCCATCACGGCTTTCACGAAATTACCGTCCATCGGGTCGAAGACACGCGGCGAAGGATGAGATCGGGTTTCTTTTCCAGGTACGACATGTTTTCGGTGGGTTTGTGTCTGGGCAGGATGGGAAGACCACACATTTACGAAGACTCAATAAATCAGAAAATTTACATCTCACTTTCACCAATTCCAGCAATCTTCATAAGATGCTTCAGCAAGCCCATTTTTAGTGCGTTACTTCCATGTATAGGAACCGATATTCTGGCAGGATTCCCTTCTTTTACATAAATGTGATGACTTCCTTTTATTCTTCGCAATTCCCAGCCTTTCTTCTCAAGCAGCTTGGCGAAAGCCTTCCCTGAAACTGTTTTCACACCGCGATCTCCATGACTATGTCCTTGTCTGTTAACTCAACCTCCTTTATATCTACAGACAAACATCCCTCAACCGCTTCGTAGATGTTTCGGAGAAGTTCATCGAACGTCTCCCCGTGAGTGGCGCACCCTGGAATGGAGGGAACTTCGGCCCAGTAGCCTCCTTCCTCCGCTTCATGAATAATTACCTTAATTTTCATTACATCACCCCATTCATGTATTTAGAGCACATAAGTAAATGGAGGAACACCAAACCATCCTCTTTTCAAATGCATTTAAACTTCACCCACCGGCCTGAAAGAATATGATGGATTCTTGGTCAATTGGGAGGATAAGTCAAGTTGCGCGTCTCCGAAAATAAAACAGTGGAAATTGATCCCCCTCGTTGATAATTCGGCGACATCCAACGAGAATCACCACGGTTTTGGATGAAACTCTTTATTTCCTACCTTTTGGCAAGAAATCGTTCGCCTGAAAGCCTCAAACAGACCTATTTCCGTCAATCGATTTTTTTGAGTGTAGCCGCTGTATAGCGGCTGATCAGAGGGCAGCTTGTAAGGTGGCCGGCCGAGCAGGCTCAAGCCACGACGGTCACGCCGTTTTGTTTAAGAACCTCCAACACCTTGGGAATGTCCGGAGGAGCTGGAGGGATCTCATTGCTGATGGCGGTGAACATCTGTGTGGCCAGGCTGCCCTGACCGGTGAGTTCGAACATCTCCCCGCCGCCTGCGCCGTAGCGAAAGCCGTGCATGGTGCCGGCGGGCACGTGGACCAGCGTACCCGGCAGGCACGTGACCGTCTTGTCTGCACACCTGAACTCAATCTGACCTTTCAGGACAAAGAAGGACTCGTCCCAGTCGTGACAATGCAGGGGCGGACCCATTCCTTCGTCGCCCTGCTGGATGGTGATCTCATA
>BQIY01000274.1 GCA_021604265.1 Nitrospirales bacterium | reverse complement strand
AGATTCTCCTTATGATGCCCTGCTTCATGAATATGAACCCGGCTCCACCGTCAAATTGCTCAAACCTCTATTTGCAACTCTACGCCCGCGCCTTGGCTCTCTCCTTCAACAAGTCCTTCACTCATCAATCAAACCCAATGCCTCACTCCTCATGCAATCATTTCCTCAAGCCGCACAGCTTGAATTTGGAGAGACCGTGCTCAGAAAGATGGGATATCAATTTGATCGAGGCCGGCTGGATCAATCGGCCCACCCCTTTACCACGGCGTTTCATCCTCATGACGTGCGCGTCACGACACGCGTCTTCGAGAACGATTTTCAATCCTGTTTGTTTAGCTGCATCCACGAAGGCGGACATGGCCTGTATGAGCAAGGTCTCTTGCCGGAATACTACGGCACGCCATTAAGTGAAGCCGTTTCATTAGGCATTCACGAAAGTCAGTCACGATTGTGGGAAAACGCCGTTGGCCGTTCGCGGAGCTTCTGGAAACATTTGTTTCCGCAGGCTCAACATCTGTTTCATCAACAATTGCAAAACACAACATTTGATGAATTCTATTTGGCGATTAACCACGTCCAACCGTCCCTCGTTCGCGTCGAAGCCGACGAATTGACCTATAACCTACATATCATGGTGCGGTTTGAAATAGAGCTTGATCTCATTGAAGGGCGAATCCGCGTTGAGGATCTTCCAGAGATCTGGAATCAGAAAATGCAGGACTATCTTGGCATGACACCAGATAGCGATACCAACGGCGTTCTCCAAGATGTTCACTGGTCATTCGGAGCATTCGGATATTTTCCAACGTACACCTTAGGCAATCTCTATGCATCGATGTTCTATGATCAGGCCAAACAGGAAATTCCCAATCTAGAACATGGCATCGCGGAAGGCCATTTACTTCCCCTCAAAGACTGGCTGAATCAAAAGATTCACCGTTGGGGACGGCAATATCAACCAGAAGAACTCATTCGCCGCGTCACGGGACAAGATCTTAGTCCAGAACCATTCCTCAACTATCTTGAACACAAATTTGGCGATATCTACGATTTCTCCATACAATCCGAAACGTCCTAGCTTCAGTAGGCACGCAACTCTCACGGCTCAAACAGAGCGACCCAATCGACATCTCCACCTATACGCGAAAGCCGGTCGTCCGGCACGCGTAAGAATACTCGGCCCCCATCACTGAAAGATTTCAGCCCTCGGCAGGAAATATCTTCAACATATCCCTCCATATACCCCAGAAGACTAATTGACCCTCTCGGACACGAAACATAGGCTACCCTCCAGGATATGTATAACTGGAAGGAGTAACGCCAAGGAGGCGTATTCTCCTTCTTTTATTTATTCATCTGAGTGGATCATCCGCTCTCATACATCAAGGAGGCTTTCATGCCATTCACATCACTACTCAAACGAGTATGTATTCTTTCACTATTTTGCTCAACGCTGCTCTTCGGCACGGCGATGAGCTTTGCGGGACAAATGTCCATTAACCTCAACAGTGCCACTTCGGCTCAGCTTGAAACACTTCCCGGTATTGGGCCTGAGTTAGCGGAACGGATTATGGAATACAAAAAAGAGAACGGGGATTTTAAGGATATTCAGGATTTAGCCAACGTGAAGGGCATTGGGGAAAAGAAGTTGGCAATGCTCAAAGACTCGATCACCGTGAAGAAATCTTCAAAAAAGAAGTAACGATTCACACATCCAGTACACACGTCAAACGTGAGGCGAAACGCATCGCAGTACTCTCGGGCTTTCGTCTCACGTTTCACACCTCCCGAGAGACAGGACCGCGCCGTCCCCGACTGTCACCACCATCAAGCCCCGAGCCCTTTATTGAGGCGAGCCAGTTCCGCAGATGAAACGGTAAACGTCCCAGTCACTTCAATACGCGATGGAACGAGCATAATCGTATGGAAGGAAATATCACGAATGGCGATTTTTTCCTCAAGGTCAGCGGTAGAACTCATTTCAATGGCTTCGACCGACTCCATGACCTGACCATTGTCTTGAGGCCCATACGTCGCAATCACTTCCTGTAGAATTTCCATGATCTGTTCATTCACTTCAGATTCTTTCACCGCCTGATCCACAAGCTCCACAACCTGCAGAGCTTGATCGGTCAAGCTAAAATTTTCCACCCGTTCTTTCTTCCGTAAAAACAACAGATCATTGTCCACATCTTTGCTAAATGCCCCGTAGGCAAACCGCATAAATTCATAATGCAGGCCTTTAAAACCTTTTCCGAACATTTGTAATTCACTGAGAAACATGAGTTGTTGAAACTTGACATCACTCATAAACCCATGAGGCTCAGCTAGATTGAGGACATACAATAACAACGCACGGTCAATCGTAATATCAGAAGGCTTTCGCATGACGTACCATATCCTTTACAACTAGAATCTCACCGAATAATCAATACCGTATTTGTATTACGATCGTTTCTTGCCCTCTACAACCCTCGAAATATCAACGGCTATGGCCTGATGCCTGCTCATATTTCAAATGCAAACGTCTGAACACCTGCACTCAACGATAAAACACCCATACATGTACAGCATGTAGTTGAGTTGAATGACGCCTGGACGTTGGCGAGGGCTCTCACCCTAGCATGCACACCTTTCGCTTGAATCAATAGGGTGACGAACGTGAGAATTATAAGGGCCCAAGGCTGTGACCGACAAGTTTGGGGGCAAGGACATGAATTCACAGGGTTCATTGAGATACGTTCGAACAATGTCCTAGACACAAACTTGACCATGTGAGTATTTTAAGTTTAAATAAGCCTCATTTTTAAATAGGGTTTTCTCACTATGGCCAAGAATACCAAAGAGCTGCAACTGCTCAAAGATCATTTATCGAAAAACAATCTTAAGCTCACCCGTCAACGTGAAAACATTTTAAGCAACTTCTTAAAGATGGAACACGTAACGGCTGAACAAATGTATCGCCTCTTATCGAAGAAAGACCCGCATATCGGACTCGCCACGGTGTATCGAACGCTCAAACTGTTCTGCGACATGGGTGTGGCGCAAGAACAACATTTTGGCTCACAGACCCAATTTGACAATATTGCCCATAAAGGTCATCACGACCACCTCATCTGCACAGCTTGTGAAAAAATTATCGAATTTGAAAACTGCCAGATTGAAGAACTGCAGGAAGAGGTCGCCGCGAAAAACGGGTTTTCGATCAAAACCCATCGCCTGGAACTCTATTGCGACCCGATCCGTTTATCCAGCGGAAATTGCAAAAATTGCAGCCGCCCATTAACCCCACAAGCACCCTACCAGGTCGACAGTGCTCATCACTAAAGGATTTTCACTATGACGTTTCTTCCGGCATTTCCCATATCTCAAGTTATTCGAACACGGTGCGTCAGGCTTCTCTTCGCGATTTTGCTCGTGTTGCTTCCCACCATCGGCATGGCTGCCGAACAACTCGTGGTGTATTCGGGACGTGCCGAACGGCTCATTAAGCCCGTATTGGATACATTTCAAGATCAGACCGGTATACAGATTCAACTGTTAACGGGAAGCAGCGCCCAGTTGGTCAACCGCATTCAAGCTGAAGGCGCTCACACGCAAGCCGATGTCTTTATCACCAACGACGCTGGAACGCTTGAACGGGCACGCGAACTTCACTTGCTCAAACCCATTAAGATTAAAGGCATTGAACACATCATTCCCTCGGCATTTCGAGCCCCGGATAATTCGTGGATTGGGCTTTCAGGAAGAATTTGGGTGATTGTCTACAATACCAACATGATGCAACCCGACCAGATCACCTCCATTCTTGATGTGGCCGATCCGCAATGGAAAGGGAAACTGGCCATCCCCACCGCGAACAGTGAATACCTGCAAGCCGGGGTCTCCGTGATTAGTGCCGTGAAAGGAGATGAGCGTACAGAATCATTCCTAAAGGGGATTCGCGACAATGCCGGAAACTCGACCTATGCCAAGAATAGACAAATCGTGGATGCCGTGGCTAAAGGCAAAGTCGCCATGGGATTAGTGAATCACTACTATATCTATCGTTATCTTGCGGACAAACCTGACGCCCCAATTGCTCCGCTCTTGACTGATCAACAAACGGGTGAGATGGGCATGATTATGAATGCCACAGGCATCGGGGTTGTGACACAGACTCAACGTACGGCAGAAGCCAAACAATTAGTTCAATTTCTTATCTCACAACCCGGACAACACATGTTTGCCGACCGTAATAAGGAATATCCCATCCATCACGAGGTGAAGACTGACCCAGCCCTCCCTCCGCGAAAGAGCTTTCATGTTGCACAAGTGCCTCTGGCTCAACTCGCAAAACTTCGTGAACCCACCATGTTGTTGATCGAACGCTCCGGCCTTCGTTAATTGCAATGACATGACCGCGATTTTTCGGCGACAGGCAGGTTTCTCCCCCCTGCCGCCCTTCG
>BQIY01000273.1 GCA_021604265.1 Nitrospirales bacterium | reverse complement strand
TTGAACCCGCACACCCCGGAGGGCGCCAGACCCTGAATCTGGTGCGTCTGCCGTTCCGCCACTTCGGCACATGAGAAATGATTATCGTCTTTTACGTGAAACGGGTCAAGATCAAAAAAGGTTCTTGGGCTTTCTCTCTTTTCTTGAATGAATTGTGAACTATGAGTTACCCAACTTGAGTCCCTTGTGCCTGTGGTCTAGAAGAGAGACCGAACAGTTCTTGCGGCCACATACCTAGTGCATGGGCCGTTTCCTTGTTGGTCCAAGCTTGTAAATCATGGCTGTTGCCGCTCAGAATAATACGTTCCCGAATCAGTCCGGACGCACCCAATAAACAGGGAGCTGGAATTCGTGGGGCATTGTCGATCATCGCCACATCGAAACGAACGCGTTTGAACAGAGGATCGGTTAAGACACGGCTAGCCGTGGTGGCCACAATGCGCTTATTTTGGATAAAGGCTTGGCGGTTGGTGCCTTCTCCGGCAGACAACATCTCTCGAATTTTCTTTGTTCCCCCGAGCTTCGTAATCTCCTCTTTCAGTTCATCGTATTCCGGACGCATGTCTTTGGGAATGGCCGCTTCAGGAATCAATTCCCGAATGCGTTGCTGGGCAATTTCTATTTCCCGCATCAATTCTTGCGTTTTTTCGACGTAGATGATGCGGTACTCTTTGAGCGTTTCAACGTTTTTTCCCGCTGCTTGCATAGCCAGGCGCTTCCAAATGGGAATGGCTTCATAGTCTGCGACCGTTTTATCCAGGGATTTGATCTTTCCCTGCCATTCGCTGAGTGAAGTTAAGAGACGCCACTCGAGAAGTTTGACCTCATTCAAATCTTTTTGTTTGTCCCGTTTATATGACAAAATAGGCGTCAATTCTCGAAACCGGTCATATTTTTTCCGGAGGGCGACTTTGTGGGAATTGGCCTTGGCATAAAACTGATGCATATGAGCTTCAAACCCGACTTCTTGAAGTGTGAGTCCATGCATGGTTTGCAGGATCGGGATCTCATAACGAGTGAGAAGGCTTTTATAGGGCAAGGCGGCATTGTGAAGCTTTTTGGCCACGGTTCCGGCCAGACGGTCAAGTGATTCGTGATCCGAACTAATTAATAAGATACGTTTGTTCAGTTTGGCTTGCTCGACGAGAAGCGTGCACAAGCTGGCTTGACGAGCTGCTTCATCATCATTCCATATTGTCGTCAAGACCGAAGTTGCACCATGCGTTCTGGCGTTGGCATCATATGTTGTCTCGTCAGGGTCAAGCCAGGGAACGAGTCGTTCAGCTGGTCCCAATGTAAATGATTCGGGTTTGTCAGCCATGTCGTTGAGCCGTGTACATGCGGTTTCCAGATAGCCTGAGGTATCGGGAATGAGTGTGCCATGATGTATGGTGTCTCCAAAGGCATCGACGGTTTGGATAATCATCTCACCATTGAGCCGGCCCAGCACGATTCCTTCAGTAGGCTCACAGTCATTCGACGGTAATATGGTAAATGGGGTGTCCTGCAGAAGATTCTGCTCCTCTACACATTCGATCGCATACAGATGCAAACTTCCGACGGTCTGAAGATGTCTGGCCTGTATGATCTCGATGGGAGCATCAAGGCCAAGGGTCATGGCCAGGTCACGTTCTTCCTGTAATTGATTGGCGTAATGGGTAAGCAGGTCTTGAAGTTTCATGGTTGATCTATGGCAGAATCTCCGCTTCAATAATTTCTTTTAAGGAGATGGCGACACAGCCGAGGCCTCCTGTGATCGTCATGCGATCGTGCGCACATCCTCGATTGGTCGTCAGTGTGCGTAGGCTCTGTAGATATGGAGCTAAGTCGATCTTGTCTAAGACGTAAACCGTGATATTGCCGCTTTCTTCCGAAGTCAGGACGATCAGGCGATGACGTTGATCATTTTCTAAAATTGCTGATTTTGACGGTGGCCCCACCATCGGCTTGGCGATTGCGATATCGGGCAAATTGAGAGTCGTGACGACGAGTTCTTGCGGGGGATGAATGGCCTTACTGCTCAGTCGAACGTTTAAGGTGGATAGTCCTTTGGTATCGATGGGTCGTGTGACATCAAACCCATAGACCAAGGCCGGTATAGTCAACAGCATGAAGAGAGAGGTGATGAAAGAACTCAAGTAGAATCGAGGGTTGAGTCCTTTTCTGCGTAGCGATGTGAGAGAGTGTGCTGTTTGAATTGGCATACACATGCCAAACCCTTCGACAGACAAACGTTTCATAGACATATATATGGTCTTTTCTTGCTCATTGTAGAGAAGCGATTTCTCACGTGTCTAGGCATAAACGTTTCATGAAGTAAGGTCTGGTATTTTCGAGGAAAATTGACTTTTTCTGGACCCGACTTTATGATCAATCTTCTTTAAGAACGGTTCCCCCACGTATCTGATTCTCCATAATGGTTTCTGTAGGATGAATTGGTGAGTCGTCGCTGATGATCGAAAGAGCATTTGGAGGATCATCTGTATGTGTCGGCACCTCTTGAAAACGTTCAAATAGATACAATAGTCCAATCAAGTATCGATTGGTCATATAGCGCTTGTGCCAGACAACAGTGGAAGGAGTTAGGTGCATGAAAGTGATTCTCAAGGAAAATGTTGACGGTCTTGGTTATGTCGGGGACCTTCTCACGGTTGCAGACGGGTATGCCAGAAACTTCCTCATCCCTCGAAGTAAGGCTGTTCTGGCCAACCCTCGAAATCTCAAAACCTTTGAACATTTGAAACGGGTAGCCTCTCATCAAACGAAAAAAGAGCTTCAAGGCCTTGACGAATTAGGGAAGAAGATTGCCAAGGTTGCATTATCGTTTGAGGTTCAAACAGGGAAAGACGATAAGTTGTTTGGATCGGTTACGTCAAAAGACATTGGTGAGCAACTGCTTAAGGAAGGTATTGAGATTGATCGGCGTAAAATCCAACTGGCTCAGCCGATTAAGGAACTTGGAACATTTTCAATTCCGGTTAAGTTGCATCGTGATCTCGCACCGGAAATTTCTGTGACCGTCGTCAGAAAAGGCGATGAGGAGTCATCGGTTGAAGCGCAGGCCTCGAGTGAGGCGAGTGAAGCTGTTTCGCACAAAGAAACGTCTGAAGGGGAGTAAGGATTCATGCGTCATCCCGTGGGCACATTGAAGGCGATTCAAGAGACTGATCCTGATGTCTATACGGCCATTCGAGCCGAAGAAAAACGTCAGCGTGAAAAGCTGGTGCTGATTGCCTCAGAAAATTATGCGAGTCCCGCCGTCCTTGGAGCTCAAGGCTGCTTGATGACGAATAAGTATGCCGAAGGCTATGCCGGTCGTCGCTATTATGGGGGATGTCAGCATGTCGACACAGTTGAAGAATTAGCCATTGAACGTGCGAAGAAACTATTTGGCTGCGAGCATGTCAATGTACAGCCGCATTCCGGCTCCTCGGCTAATATGGCTGCGTATCTGTCAGTCTTAAAGCCCGGTGACGCGATATTGGGTATGGACTTGGCCCATGGCGGGCATTTGACTCATGGGCATAAGGTGAATTTTTCCGGCAAGTTATTTCAATCGTATTCCTATGGTGTGAATCGTGAAACCGAATGCATTGATTATGATGAGGTTCAACGCATTGCAGAAGAATGTCAGCCACGCATGCTCGTCGTGGGGGCCAGTGCCTATTCGCGCGTCTTAGATTTTTCTCGTTTTCGAGAAATTGCCCAAGCTGTCGGAGCGTATTTGTTAGTCGATATTGCTCATATTGCTGGCTTAATTGCTGCGGGCCTGCATCCGAATCCGGTGCCGTATGCAGACTTTGTTACAACCACGACTCACAAAACCTTGCGTGGTCCTCGATCTGGCATGATTATGTGTAAGACGGAACATGCCAAAGCGGTCGATAAAATCATCTTTCCGGGATTACAGGGTGGTCCGCTCATGCATGTTGTGGCCGCCAAGGCTGTCGCCTTTCAAGAGGCGCTGTCTCCGGCATTTACCGCCTATCAGCGGCAGGTTGTGGCCAATGCGAAGACGCTGGCTGACGGGTTTCTTGAGCGAGGCTATCGTGTCGTATCGGGAGGCACTGACAATCATTTGTTTCTGCTCAATCTCACACCGAAAGGCGTCTCAGGAAAAGATGCTGAAGCCGGGCTGGATTTGGCAGGAATCGTTGTCAACAAAAATGCTATTCCCTATGATGAAAAGCCGCCTGCCGTCGCGAGCGGGATACGAATTGGTACTCCCGTGGTCTCGACGCGCGGTATGGGCGAGACCGAAATGGAGGCGATGGTTGATCTGATGGATCAAGTGCTTCAACACGTACACGATGCCAAGATACAGCGACGCGTGAAAAAAGACGTGAAGGCCATGTGTGCTCAATTTCCCATTTTTCATTCCTATCAACCCGTCTAAGGGTACATTCAACGACAGGACCGTGTTCGGGTGAAGTGCCCATTCTGTGACCAGCTCGATGAT
>BQIY01000272.1 GCA_021604265.1 Nitrospirales bacterium | reverse complement strand
TTCATGTTGTCCTTCTTGGTCCAGATGGGTCTGGGAAAAGTACCATTCTGGAATGTATTGAAGGAACCCTGGCATCTGCCTTTCGTAGGACCAAGCGGTATCATCTTAGGCCATTTTTTGGAAGCCCCCAACATTCTAAAGGACCAGAACCGAATCCGCATGGTAAACCGGTGAGGGGATTACTGTCTTCCTTGATGAAGCTTGGGGTTTGGTGGATTGATTTTACCATTGGGTATTTTATCAGTGTGTTTCCTTTTTTAGTTCGTTCGACGCTTGTATTGTTTGATAGGTATTATTTCGATTTAGCCATTGATCCTAGGCGATATCGATATGGTGGTCCCCTTTGGTTAGCGAAGCTTTGTGGGAAATTCATCCCTCGGCCGGATTTAGTGATATTGTTGGATGTTCCGGCAGAGGAATTGTATTCGCGAAAAGCAGAAGTGTCGGTAGAGGAAAGCCATCGACAACGAAAAGCTTACCGTGAATTTGTTGCCACGCTGACAAATGGACATATTATAGATAACTCGCATCGATTAGAGGAAACAATCCAGAAGGTTGAGGCTGTCGTACTCAATTATATGGCGATCCGTGCCATCTCCAGTCTTGGTCATGTTAAGCACTGAGATGAGGGCTCTAAGTCTATTTCCACCAGATGCAGAGATTAGGGCTCTCCCCACTTCCAAAAGCCCGCGGTTGCTTCTTGCTGGGTCGACCGTAAAACGTCGTTGGCAGGAAAGTGCTTTTTACCCTGCTCATAGAAGAATTGCCAAGTGTTATCGTTTCTTCTTGCGTTTAAAAGTGGCAACAGGATTGGGTTTGATGGCGCCCGTGGTAAATCATCATGCAAGTATCAACGAATTGATAGGAGACATTTTTCCAGATGTGGATTCCGTTGCACTACTCATTGGGACTGCAGGACCAAATCAAAAAAATACTATCCAATTATGGAGTCGAGAAAGGGGCGTCGTTGGGTACATAAAGTATGCCGAGACGAACATTGCTCGCTCCAGGCTAGAAAACGAGTTCAAAATGTTGAAGCGTATTCCTAAGGGAGTAGGTCCAGAGGTACTGAAGTACACATCATTTAACGACGGTAAAGCCCTGGTCCTCAGTCCCATAGTTGGACGTGCTATGCCAGTAAGTATGCATCCGCCATCCTGGATTCACGAATTTTTGAAGGGCCTTCAGATCTCACCCTGTGTAGGAATCGAAGAACACCCTGGAGTGAAAAATTTCCAGGCGGAATACGGCAGTGCTGTCCTACCTTGGCTTGAGTCTCTTTCTCAACGAAAATGGCCCGTTGTGGTATATCATGGTGATTTTGCACCATGGAACCTGCTGCATTGGTCAGGTGAAAATGCCGCTGCGATTGATTGGGAGTACGGATTATCAGAATCCCTTCCGCACCTGGATTTAATTCATTACCTTTTACAAGTAGGAAGATTGATCCGGTTTTGGGCTCCGCGCCAAACCAGGGTATTTGTCATTAACTACATGCTGAGACATTGCTCATTAGACCTTGAGGAGATAGAAGGGTTAGTGCGGCTGTTAGCCTACCATGTTTATCGTGAGGCGATTAATGACGGTCATTTGGAAAGTACGAATCGTGTGCTTTGGTGGAGGTCCGTATGGGAGTGCGAAAAGTGAAACGACTGAAAGTCTTGATCTCAGCCTATGCTTGTGAGCCGGGGAAAGGTTCGGAGTCCGGTGTCGGCTGGAACGTGGCACTGCAAATGGCAAAGTATCATGATGTCTGGGTGATTACTCGCATCAATAACCGGTCTAACATAGAAGCAGCATTGGAGCAGTACGATCAACCTAAGCCCCATTTCCTCTATTATGATCTTCCCCGTTGGATGCGTTTCTGGAAGAAGGGGGGAAAAGGCGTCAGAGCCTATTATTATATGTGGCAAATGGGAATTTTGGTATTGATCCGGAGGCTGCATCGCACAATGACCTTTGAACTAATACACCATGTGACATTCGTGAGATTTTGGACCCCGAGTTTTTTATCTTTTCTCCCAATTCCATTTTTGTGGGGACCCATTGGTGGAGGAGACACTACGCCAATGGTTTTGCGAAACCAGTTGGACTTAAAGAGTAAACTCTACGAGGCAGGTCGACATCTGGCTTTGTGGATTGGAGAACATGATCCGTTTGTTTGGCGCACAGCAGCAAGAAGTCGTATGGGCATCGCCACGACAAAAGGAACCGCAAAGCGCTTAAAAAGGCTGGGGGTTTCAAATGTAAAAGTCTATGGTGAGGCAGGACTCGAGAAGAGTGCAATTGCTCAACTCTCGCAATCCTCGCAACGGTCGAATTCTTCGTTTAGGTTTGTGACAATTGGAAGACTCTTAGGCTTTAAAGGGGTTTTCTTTGCGTTACGAGCATTTGCCCAGGCAAATCTTCCGCATTGTGAATATTGGATTATTGGTGATGGTCCGGATAAAAGAAGATTGGAGCGACTAGTAGTCGCTCTTGGTATTGCCGAGCAGGTGAAATTCTTCGGGGAGATTCCCAGGTCTGAAGCGCTGCGTAAGCTTGCAGAATGCAACGTCCTTGTCCACCCCAGTTTCCATGAGTCAGGTGGTTGGGTTTGTTTGGAGGCCATGGCTGCTGCACGACCAGTCATTTGCTTAGATCATAGTGGGCCTGCCACCCAAGTAACAGATAAAACCGGAATCCTCATTGCTGTGAACTCTGCCGAGCAGGTATTGCGGGATATGCGGGACTCAATGAAAAGGTTAGCTGGTGCGCCTTCTCTTTGCGAGCAAATGGGCAGAGCAGGCCGGGAAAGAGTGTTGCAAGATTATAGTTGGGATTCCAAGGTTGATGTTCTCAACGAGTTTTACCAAGAAGTGGCATTTCAGGGAATGTCCTGAAACGATTTTGTAATGGTCTCGTAGGACCCAGCATGACGCAAGGCCGGAAAACCTTCTTCTTTATCGATAGGCCTCAGATTAACTCCTCTTTCAATTTTCTTATCCGTAGACTACTGCTCTAGATAAGACGTGCTCCAAAACAACAATGGAAAAAAAGCTAAGGGTTTTGCTTGCCCACAATTTTTATCAAGAGCCGGGTGGGGAAGATGAAGTTTTTTCTGCAGAAGGCAGGCTCCTCGAAGCGAATGGCCATGAGGTCATTCGATATACCTTACATAACGACTCAATTCAGAATTGTTCGAAGTTTGATCTTGCCAAAGCGCTAATTTGGAATCGCAAGACGTATCATGATCTTCGTATGATTATCCAACGGGAACGACCGCATATCGCCCATTTCCATAATGTTTTCCCGTTAATCTCTCCTTCCGCATTTTATGCAAGCCAGGAGGAGAGTGTCCCCGTAGTCTTGACCTTACACAATTATCGTCTTCTGTGCTCTAACTCACTTTTTTATAGGGACGAAGCAGTATGTGAGGATTGCCTGAGGAGTATTTTTCCGATTTCTGGAGTTATTCATGGGTGTTACAGAGAAAGTCGCGTAGAAAGTGCTGGGGTAGCAGCCATGCTTAGTATCCATCGTATACTGGGGAGCTGGAAGAAGAAGGTCAGTATCTTTATCGCACTAACGGATTTTGCGAAGAAAAAATTTATTGAAGGAGGATTGCCAGAGGAAAAAGTTGTGGTTAAACCAAACTTTGTCGAACCAGATCCAGGGGTTGGGAGGGAGAAGGTACAAGATTACGCGTTGTTCGTTGGGCGACTATCCTCCGAGAAAGGTCTTAGTACACTGTTAGGTGCCTGGTCAAAGTTACATGATCGTATCCCACTCAGGATCGTTGGCGATGGACCGCTTGCTTCCCAGGTTCATTCTGCTTCAAGTGCTCTTAGGGGAGTCGAGTGGTTAGGACGGTTGCAGAAGGAAGATGCCTTATCGGCCATGAAGCGGGCGATGTTTTTGGTCTTCCCATCCGTTTGGTACGAGGGGCTTCCCATGACAATCATTGAAGCATTTTCTGTCGGGTGCCCCGTTGTTGGTAGTGCTATTGGGGGAGTGAAAGACCTGATTGCTTCTGGAAAAACCGGTCTTCATTTTCGTGCCGGCGATGTAGAGGACCTGGTGAAACAAGTAGCCTGGGTCCTTGCTCATCGTACCCAAGTGTTGGAGATGCGGAAGGAGGCTAGACTAGAGTATGAAACACATTACTCGAGTGCAAGAAACTATAGAAATTTAATAAATATTTACGCCCAGGCTAGAAGTGGGGAAAAAGGGAGGGTCTTTTCATAATCGTGAGCGCAAGCAGGCCAAAAATAGAGCAATAGAAAACGATGAACGTCATTGTAGAATTACTAGGTATGAGAAGCTGGCTGTTTGGGTTGCTTGCGCTATCCACAGTACTTTATGGAAGAATTTTGACCGAGTTAGGCGGGCCGGCAGTTATAAAGTTTTTTCATTTTGCCTTAGTGGCCATATTCGCCATTCTTCTTCTTCCGTTTTTGAGTAATTCTATTTCCTGGTCGCTTGTTTATGGGCTT
>BQIY01000271.1 GCA_021604265.1 Nitrospirales bacterium | reverse complement strand
AATTCGAACGAGAATTGACCGGGTTTTATATCACCGCGCATCCACTCAATCGTCATGCGGCTGCCATTCAACAATTTTCAACCGGCACAACCGCGACCCTTTCAGAGGTTCGGGAAGGAAAAGATGTCAAGCTGTGCGGGGTCGTGTCTTCAATCAAGAACCATACGACCAAACGCGGAGATCCGATGGCCTATCTCCAACTTGAAGATCTTCACGGCACCGCTGAAATTATCGTCTTTCCCGAACTCTATAAAAACAGCGGCGAGCATATGGCACCTGAGGCCATTATTCAGATCACGGGAACCGTTGATCAAATGGACAGCGGTACCCGCGTCAAAGCCACCGCTATTCAGCCAATCCACGAACTCCTGTCTCGAAAAATCAAGTCCTTGACCCTAACGATTGATGAAATGGTCACGAAAGAGACGAACCTGGATCACCTTCAAAGTATTTTCCAACGTCATCCGGGGCCGGTCTCCGTCTCGATTCACTTCTCGCTGCTGAGTCACCTTCGCGCAAACACCTCTCCGCTTCCCAACGTAGGCGTACTCCCCAATGCCGAGTTCATGGAAGAGGTTGAGCACATCCTTGGCAAATCAACTGTGACCTTACACGAATAACTACAGATGATAGGGAGAACCTTGTGAGAGAATACCTCGACTTCGAAAAACCTCTCCGTGAGCTTGAAGAGCGCATTAGTCGTCTCAGAAAATCCAACTCACAAAAACAGTCGGTGCTGGATCAAATTGAAAAGCAAACCGTTCGTCTCAACGAACTGGAGGTCGAATTGTTTGGGAATCTTACGCCTTGGCAGCACAGCCAAATTGCTAGACACCCCCAACGCCCATCCATCTCTAATTATCTTGAGATGATAACGCAAGACTTTCTCGAACTGCATGGCGATCGTTTATTTGGCGATGACCATGCCGTTATTGGAGGCTTTGCGCTGCTTCAAGAACGGCCCGTTATGATCATTGGACAAGAAAAAGGCAAAACACTCAAAGAACGCATGCGGCGGAATTTTGGCATGCCGAACCCTGAAGGCTACCGCAAAGCCCTCCGCCTTATGAAAATGGCTGAAAAGTTTCAACGTCCGATTATTACCTTTATCGATACGCCTGGCGCTTATCCCGGAATCGATGCCGAGCAGCATGGACAAGCCGAAGCCATTGCGAGGAATTTGATGATTATGGCACGCCTGCATGTGCCAATCATCGCCATCATTACAGGGGAAGGGGGAAGCGGAGGCGCATTAGCTTTAGGCGTGGCAGACCGGGTATTTATCCTGGAGCATTCAATTTATTCAGTCATTTCTCCTGAAGGCTGCGCTGCGATTCTATGGGACGATGCCTCAAAAGCCGCTCAAGCCGCCTCGGCGCTGAAGCTGACGGCTCCGGAGCTTCTCAAGCTTGGCATCGTGGATCAGGTGATTTCCGAACCATTAGGAGGCGCTCACCGTGACATTGAAGTCACTGCCCAACAACTCCTGAACTCCATTGATTCAACCCTTCAGCAACTCGACAAACTACCAATAACAACTCTGTTACATGAACGTGATGAAAAGTTTAGGAAAATGTCTGCCATTCGCGAGATCCAATAAGACCACCAAGTCAATGCAGCCTCGTACTCCTGTTTTCTAGAGTGCTGCAACGCCTACACACAAGACGCACCTCCTCAACTTCCAGGTGAGGAGACGGTGTGACACAATAGCCCATCTTTTGCTTTCAAAACCTATACGAAAGCCTACCGAGACACCATTCACGGCCATCCGCGTGCTCTTCGGTCGTGTCTGTGTTGTCAGGATTTGACTCGCACCAAAGATATGGGCATTATTCACCCTTAACGTCTTATCGAATTCATCCACCGTCTACCTTCCCGCAGTCTATTATGGAAATCGATGACGACCTATTTGCGATCAATGCCGATTATGACGTGACCGTTAATTACGTCGGGCAGGGAAAGCATAAAGTTGTCACCGCCGATCGTTTCTATCGCCATCCTGAAAAAATCCTGACCTTCGCCCTTGAACTTCCCTACACCAATCGATTTGAAATCATCGGAAATTTTCCGGGCGTCCGTGCCGCGGCTCAGCGAGATACGCAAACACTCATCCAGACTATCAGCAAGCTCTGGGACGCACCATTACATTCAGCATTTACCCCGCAGCCCGTTGTCTTTTCTGGAATCACCAACAAGCGTTACCGTCTCAATGTTGGACAACGTCAACCCCACATCGACCAGGACATCACCGCCATGATTTGGCTTAATCCGCAGGAGTCCTGCGCAGGAGGCACAGGGTTGTTTCGACACAAACCCACAAATTTGGAACGCTTGCCCAAAACCCCAGATCAGGAAATTCGCGCTCTGGCAGACCGTTTGGAATTGAGTGATGAATTTCTCAATAATCAGGAAGGATACGAAAACTTTCAAAACAGTATGATTTTCAATCCGTTATTTGCCTGCCGCGAAAATCGATATATTAATGATGGGAACGAATATTGGGAACTCCTTCACCTTATCGAGATGAAACCCAACCGGCTTATTATTTTTGACGGTCGGTGTTTTCATTCCCAATATATCCAAACACAGCACTACGCTGAGGCCTTCCGAGTCAATCAAATTCTCTATTTAACCCACGCTCAATAAAGCTACCCTGTTGCTCATCACAACACAACGCTCCTGACCCCGCCCATCCTCTCAAATTACTTACTGGAAGACCAACCTGATTACTACCTAGGCATTCGATCCTAATAAACTTATCCCCTAGCAATTCACAGACAAAAAATCAATAATAATTTCATAAATTATTCACGAGACATTACACAATACATTCCTCAAACCTTCTTGAGGCTAAATCATATAATATAGCTATATTTCAATATGTTATGAGTTACTTCCTTTAAAGTATCAGATATCTCCATTGAAAATATTTTTTAGACGAGTTTCATCCTTTCCAGACAAGCGCATTCACGCCTCTCACAGGTTATCCACACATAAAAATGCTTGTTTTTAGATAATAATTTGATACGGTACTTTTTCAGTTTTTTTCCGCCTCATCCATGGCTCGCTTCTCCATGGAAATAGGTCTTCTCACGATATCCTTTTGCGACAAAGATAAAGACAATCGACACGACGAGCATAATACCGGCAAAAAAATAATAGTAACTCGCTCCATTGAGCCACGTGGTTCCGTCAGGGTTTTGGATCAGATAGTTGACGAATGACGTAAAGGCATTGCCCAGGGAGACAGAAAGCAAAAACAGAGACATGATAACCGACTTCAGCTTCAGCGGTGCTTGGGTATAGGAAAACTCTAAGCAGGTAATGGAGACCATCACCTCGGCTCCGGTTATTACCACATAGGCCAAGAGCTGCCACACAATGTTCGGACGGAGCCCGGCCTCAATTTGCTGCTCAATCGAGGCAGATATCAAAAATGCCAACATGGTCACAAAAAACCCGATTGAAATTTTCCGCAATGGAGTCAATGGAAAAACCCGGTCGATCGCAGGATAGATCCCATAGGTAAAGACCGGGATAAAAATCATGATCAGAACAGGATTGACGGCTTGCACCTGAGACGGCAGCCAGTTGATCCCCAGCCAGTTCCGATCCATGTGTTTGGCCTGCAGGACCCAAGCCGAAGAGGTCTGATCGTAGAGTGACCAAAAAAATGCCACGAACAAAAATATCCCGGAGAGTTTCAGGATGGCGTGCCATGCTGCTGCGCTTTTCAATTCCGCAAGAAACTGGCGAGGATCAGGACGGATATGAACATATTTATAGCGACCCAGCCAAAAGACCAACGTCGCGAACAACATCAACAGCCCAGGCACCCCGAAAGCGATATCAGGGCCATAATGCTTGAGCAGCCACGGCGTGAGTAACGTGGAAAAAAATGCGCCAAAGTTGATCGAGAAATAAAACCAGGAAAACGCTTTAGAGAGGAGATGCCGGTTCCGGACACCAAATTGATCACCTAGCACGGCTGACACACAGGGTTTAATCCCACCCGAACCAATCGCGATGAGCGTGAGCCCAATCAACAAACCCATACGGGTTTGATCGACCGCCAACGCAAAATGTCCGGCACAGTACACGAGTGACAAGGGAATGATCGTATGATATTTTCCCAACCACCCATCCGCTAATAAGGCCCCTAAGAAGGGAAAGAAATACACGGCTGAGGTAAATAAATGAAAATGGGCACGTGCCTCAGCTTCGGTCATGACGTCGAGCACACCATCCTGACTTAACAATAGTTCAGTCATAAAGATGACCAAAATGGCGCGCATACCGTAAAAACTAAAGCGTTCGGCGCCTTCATTAGCCACAAGATGAAAAATGCCGGAAGGCATTTTATCAGTCGGAATCGGAGTTGAACGGTAAACAGTTTTTGTCAGCAAGATCCCATTCCTTCGTTTTCAACAAATGCGAAGACGGGTAAGAGGACTAACATTTATGTCATGGAATTGTCGAAGAAATTTGAAATGTTACGGAAGCAATTGTGAAGCTCTG
>BQIY01000270.1 GCA_021604265.1 Nitrospirales bacterium | reverse complement strand
GGTTCCGCTGTATAAAGGTGTACAGCGGAACCGCCCATTCGACTCCAGGCACACTTCTCACGATCGTCACTGCCGTATCCGCTAATGGCTTCACTTCATCGACTTGATTAATGTTGGGATCCGTCACCCAGATAGGCGCATTAATATTACTAATGCCCGATTGCGAATACATCATGAGTCCCCAAAAGATCGAACCCTGCTGGACGATGAGCATCGTTGAGAAGGTGAGTCCTGCTAACAACATCAAATATTTCGCCCGGTCCCCAAAGAGCATTTTCAGCGCCACGAAATTCATACGCGTTTTTTTCTCCGTGAAGGTTGAGAGGCACGACGTGTCACATCGTCAGGCATGTCCGTGTAAATTTTTCCGGCTCGCAGACCATCGAGAAAAATCGAGACAAAGGTTTCCTCAATTTCCTGCGGTTTTTGTGTCACGGGTATTTGAAATAATTGGCTTAAGAGACGATGGTAGATCAACATCCCCATGAACGCCCGTGCCGCAAGCAGTGGATCAAGGGGACGAAAAGCCTCATCGCAAATACGTTGAGCAATATAGCTCGATAAAAAATCATAAAATACGCACACATGGTTCTGGAAAAACATATCTGAGAGTTCATGTTCCTCAAGCGCACTAAACAACAACAGCCGCATCAACTGAATGTCTGGGGATTGCCTGACAATTATTTTGGCAATAAAGGCAAATACCTTGAGATCGTCACGCTCCTCCGCTACCGCTTTCAGCTCAGGAAGAATGTCGGGGATTGGAGACTCCTTGACCAAAATGGCTGCATATAAATCACTCTTGGTGGGAAAGTGTTTAAACAACAACGCTTCGCTCACGCCAGCCTGTTCAGCAATCGCTTTGGTTTTTGTTCCAGTAAATCCTTTGGCAGCAAAGAGGCGAGCCGCAGAATCGATAATACTGGCCTTTCGCTCTGCCCCTGAAATTCGAGTCGACTGACCATGGCGAGAGGAACGTTTCATAAGTCATTCATAAGTGAGTATTTACTTACTAAATAATTTTAAGTTTAGCGCGAAACATTGTCAATCCTACGGCACCCCAAACAGAATATCTCCCGATAGGATCACTATGAGGGTGGCAGAAAGACGGAAACGTGACTGAAAGCTGGACAATGCTTACGACCGATGCTCGGCTTTCGGAGCTGAACCAGAGTGAGTCACGCCAAGAATAATGTCTCTGAGGTCACGCTAAGCGTTCAGATGATGCCGCCATTTTTCAACGATATCTGAAAAGAATAATATGTCGACCCGCTATAACAAGAAAATGACAGAACTCACAAAGCTACCCAGGGAGTCTTGTGAGTCAGATGAGCCACAAACCTGCCTATAACGACGTGAAGATCTTATACGTGTAGGCAACAGGCAAACGACTGTGATCACACACGATAAGCGAAACTGACAGGCAATGCCCTTCGAGTATCAATTTACAGTATTTTGTCTGCGATCCTACTATTCAGACATCTCCCATCCTGCAGACAACCCACGAGACAAGCCATAACCCCCATCTAGTGCTACAATACAAATGACTCCATCACATGAATTACACGATTCTGATCGCTCGCAAACAACGCTCTATTGAGAGTGAACCGCACGCCCATCCATTGGACTATCCTTATGCTTCTCAAAGGGAGGAATAATGTCTAAGTTAGCGGATGCAATGACCACAAATCTCAAAACCATCCCTTGTACGGCTTCAGTCATTGAGGCAGCGAAACGCATGAGAGCAGAAGGCATCGGCTCTCTCTTTGTTGAACGAACGGGGAAATTACTCCGCGATCCGGACTCAAAGATTATTGGGCTGGTGTCTGAGACCGACATTATTCGAAAGGCTGTCGCTGATGATAAAAACTTGCGCGACACCACCGTTGAATCAATCATCACCTCACCAATGATCACCGTTGAATCGACGTGGCCCATTGAAGAAGCCTACGGCATGATGAAACAACAAGGAGTCCGCTATCTTTTGGTGACCGAACGAGAAAACGTCATTGGCCTTATCTCGCTACGAGATGTCCTCGTGTACTTGAAAGAACAGTAATATCTCACGTATGTCATGAAACAGATACTAGTGTTACCTGCAGTAAAGATACCCTATAGCGCTGAGAGCGTGATGAGGGTTGACTTTTGAGTATTCATGACTATCTGGAAACATGACAGGATTTACACCATCACCTCCCGGTACGACAATTAGCGAAGATAAAACGTTTCTGTTTTCGGCTCAGCACGACTTTAACAAAGAAGAAAATAAAGAAATCACCCCAAGGAGCATTCGATGAGCGATGAAGGCATCATCACCAGCCTACCAGTCGTTCCAGTGAAACGAACGGTCTTGTTTCCAGAAACGCTGGTTCCCTTTACGATCGGGCGCGCTCGATCCATCGCTGCGGTCGAAGCCGCGATGAATAGCGAAGATAAGGCCATTCTGTTTTCGGCTCAGCGCGACTTCGAACAAGAAGATCCAAAGTTTGAGGATCTCTACCAAATTGGGACAAAAGCCCTCATTAAGCAAATGGTGAAAACAGCAGAGGGCCACTTAAACATTCTCGTGCAAGGCCTCGATCGAATGGTGCTCTTGAAAATGGAGGAGAGCGATCCGTATCTCATCGCCCGGGCTCGTCAATTAGATATCCCAACGGACTCAAGCCATGAGATCGAAGCCCTCCACCGCGCTCTGCTGGATCTTGTTGGTGAGCTTACCAATCTCATGACGAATGAAGGCGTCTCGGAAATTGTGAATGTGTTGCGTGCGGAAAAGAATCCTTTATCGGTCGCGTATCGATTAGTCCCGCTTCTCAACATGAGCGTCGAACAATTACAGGCCTTACTCGAAGAATCGCAACTCACGGACATTCTTCGAAACGTCTACGCAGCCTTGTCCCATGAACTGCAAATTCTCAAGCTTCGTCACCAAATTGCGAGTCAGGCTCAGGCTGAAATTGGAAAATCTCAACGAGAGTATTTTCTCCGCCAGCAACTCAAAGAAATCCAACAGGAATTAGGCGAGATGGAGGGTGAGCATGAAGAAGGAGATGTCGCTCATCTCAAAAAACGTATTGAGGAAACGGAGTTGCCTGACGCCGTCAAGACCGAAGCCACTCGGGAAGTGAAACGTCTGGCCAAACTTCCGCCAACGGCACCTGACCATCAAGTCATTCGCAGTTACCTCGAGCTTGTTCTTGAGCTTCCCTGGACGACGACCACTGAGGACAGCCTTGAATTATCTCATGTCCGAACCGTACTGGACGAAGATCATTACGGCATTCCAGATGTCAAAGAACGCATTCTTGAACATTTGGCAGTCTTGAAACTCAACCCGTCAGCCAAAGCCCCAATCGTGTGCTTGGTCGGCCCCCCGGGAGTTGGAAAAACCAGCTTAGGCCAATCGGTCGCACGCGCACTCAATCGAAAGTTTGAACGCATCAGCCTGGGTGGACTTCATGATGAGGCCGAGTTGCGCGGACATCGACGCACCTATGTCGGCGCCATGCCTGGACGAATTATTCAAGCACTGCGACGCGCTGGCTCCAACAATCCTGTCGTCATGCTCGATGAGGTTGATAAAGTCGGGACAGATTTCCGGGGAGACCCGGCTTCCGCACTTTTAGAAATTCTTGATCCATCTCAAAACCATACATTCCGCGATAATTATCTGGATCTGCCTTTCGACCTCTCAAAAATCATGTTCATCACCACGGCCAACACACTGGATTCGATTTCTCGACCGTTACTTGATCGTATGGAAGTTATTCGATTACCTGGATATAGCCAACAGGAGAAACTGGAAATTGCCATTCGCTACCTGTGGCCTCGTCAACAAAAAGAGGCCGGCCTTACGGATAAAGAAGTCACGCTGCACGATGACGTCATCCCACACATCATGAATCGATACACACGGGAAGCTGGCGTCCGTCAGCTCGAACAGCAACTCGCGCGCCTCACACGAAAAGTTGCATTACAGCTAGCAGAGCGTTCTCCGGACAACACTCCAGATCCCATCCTTATCCACAAACTTGATTTAGCTGAAATGCTCGGGGTGGAACGTTTTATGCCTGAAGAAGGCCGGAAAGAGCTTCCCGTCGGCGTCGCCACGGGGTTAGCCTGGACCGAAGCCGGCGGCGATGTTCTGTACGTTGAAAGCACGCTTCTCCCCGGAGGCAACGACCTGACCATTACCGGTCAAATTGGCGATGTCATGCAAGAATCCGCACGAGCGGCTCGAAGTTATTTGTGGTCGCGAGCTGAGACCATGGGACTTGCCATCTCCTTATTTAAACGAAACGGCCTACACATCCATGTTCCCGAAGGCGCGATTCCTAAAGATGGTCCCTCAGCAGGCGTCACGATGGCGAGTGCCCTCGCCTCATTATTTCTACGTATTCCCGTTCGACAAGATACGGCCATGACGGGAGAGATCAACCTCAGCGGAATGGTGCTACCTGTTGGCGGGATTAAGGAGAAAATTCTTGCGGCCCATCGCGTTGGACTTCGACGCATCCTGTTAC
>BQIY01000269.1 GCA_021604265.1 Nitrospirales bacterium | reverse complement strand
CAGACGCCGACTGGTAGCCAAACGTTCAGATCGACCTTCACACAAAATTTTATTGGATACATTCGCACATTCCATGATTAATCCCTCCTTGAATAAAATAGGTTGTAAGAGTGCCTGTACTCCCTCTTTGCCCTCTGGGCTTTCCTCATAACTAAGATGGCGTTTTCTTCGGGATGTAAGTCTTTATTCCTTGCATTGATCTATTCTGCGTCCTTTTCCGCTTGACGATGCTCACGTCGTTCACGACTTTTGGCACGCACGGCTTTTCGCCCATCTTTCAGTTCGTCCGCCGTGACATATCCGTCTGTATTGGCATCCATTTGCCCGAAGCGGTGTTCGGCCATAGTCAAGTACTCGTCTAACGAGACTTGCCCATCACTATCGGCGTCCATTTTCTTTAATTTCCCAGAGCCGCGCGCCTGGGACCCACCCTCAGATTCTTGCGCTAAGACAACACCATTACCTGCCAAAACGGCACAGGCAACAAGACCGAGAATAAGTGTGTGAGCGTTCATGATTCACCTCCTTGTAGGTTGGGTTATGGTTAACTCATGTGGTCACGCCATACGACGGCAATGACCGTATCTAATACTCTCAATGCCTCTTCACTTTGCACATAGGCCCGACGAAGTTTTCCATTTTTTCGAAGCTTGTCCGCCTCGTCGAACAAGACCTTCGATCTTCGATGAGCTTTGCTGACTTTTTTTGAGTTGGTCTTCTTCGGATCGATCATGTACTCCAGCTCCTGATGCCGCTGCTTCACGATGTCAATCTGCTGATTCACAATGCCCAAGATCGCCCTTTTGTCGCTAATCCTCCAAAGCTTCTTCATCATCGGATTCATCATCTTTTTGGCAGCCCGAATTTTTTGAAGGGCACGATAAGACGTACCCTTCTTTTGCAAGGCCTTCCCCTCTTGAAGAACCGCCTTCGCCGACTTCAAGGTCTTAAGGTCTTTCCTGTCTAGAGATTTGCCACTCGTGTGTTTCGAATGTTGCATCGTTGAAACATAGTCATCGAGCGCCGCAATTTCTTGGGCCACACTGCTTGAAAAGGTTGTGGGTGTTCTCTGAGTGACATCCTGGGCATTCTCAATATTGGAACGTTCCCCAGGTTGTTTCTCAGCCACGTGGGCATTCACAAGATGAGAAATTTGTCCAAGTTGTTTCTCTGTACAGCCGAACACGACGCCTAAGAGTAAGGGAGCCATCAACCAAATTCTGGTTTTCATCGGATACCTCCTTCCTTAATTATGTTTTGACTTCATCATGGCCCCAGACTTTCACGAAGCTCATTCTTAATTTTTCGATTCTTCGTTTGTGATGGAGCCGCTCCGTCACTGATGCCTTTTACATAGATATAGCAACATGAATGCCGTGGCCGATTATGACAGCCCCTCACGCACTCGAAGTGAAAAACACATTGTTTTTCGTGAAGAATCCCGGCGAAAGAAATGTAACGAGAGAAGAGACGACGAGCGGCGAAGACCTATTTGATCACAGCAGCATCATGCAAAGAGTGACTCGATTGGAGACAGCCGATGACAGGACGGAATACCCATACGCTCTACAAAATTTTTCAAATGGAGTACACTTTCCTCGCAGGGAACAGGAAACCTGCACTAGGGTTTTTCTGCGGTCTTCTCTTATGACGTACTCACTCCCTCAATGCCAAATGTACGACATGACGAAGCATCTTGCATGGCTTCTGGTTCTCCTCATGCCCTCCTTCACCGAAGCTGCCGAAGGCTTGCCAACATCCCCGCGATTACCATCCAATATCTCAGCGATAGTCCGGGAAGATGTACAGTTCTTGCAGGAAGAAACCGTCGTCTCTGCGATCCGACGTGAACAACCAATTTCGGAATCTCCTTCGAATGTATATGTCATCACCGCTGAAGACATCCGCCGGTCTGGAGCCACAGATATTCCAACTTTATTACGACGAGTGCCAGGCATCGAAGTCATGCAATCCACCGCCGGGGTCTACGACGTGAGCGTAAGAGGCAACAATCAACTCTTCGCCAATAAACTGTTAGTCATGGTCGATGGACGTTCGATCTACTTCGACTATCAAGGTGGCGTGAATTGGCGACTCCTCCCCGTCACACTTCCAGAAATAGGGCGGATTGAGGTTGTTCTAGGCCCCACGTCTGCTCTCTATGGATTCAATGCGTTTGATGGAGTGGTTCATATCTTGACAAAAGATTCCAGTGAGATGGATGGTACCGTCTTGCAATTTGGCGGAGGAGAGTTCGGCACGGTCACGAGTGCGGCCGTGTACAGCGGCACACGGGACCGTTGGCAATATCGCCTATCGACAGGGTTGGATCAGGCGCACGAGTGGCGCAATCGCGATGCCCTCGCCTTTCGGACGCATCGCGGTAACGCGCAAATCGGGTATCATTTCACCACCGATTCCACGCTTACGCTACGGGGCGGCTATGTCGCGACCGACCGCTACGATGGTCCGTTCTTACGAGGCCATCGTGACACCAGCGAACCATCTTTCGGATACGCCCATGTTCAGTATAAAGCACCTCGGTGGCTCATCCACGCATGGTGGAACCGGATACGAGATAATTGGGACTTACGCTCTCAACCGCCATTCAGCGATTTCCTGTCCCTTACGGATCCTCAGGGTATTCCTCGTAACAGGGGAACGAGTCATTCCTATGACGGTCTGGCTCAACATACCTTTCTACTGTTCGGGACAGATCTCACCGTGGGCGCCAACTATCGCCATACCACGATTGACTCGAACAATACTAACGGATTGCAGAATGAAAATCGGGTGGGGCTGTACCTCCAGAACGAATGGCCGGTTCTCTCCAGTCTACGGCTGGTCAGCGGGGTCCGCTACGATCTCAGTTCCGGCCGGGAAGCCACACTCAGTCCGCGGATTGCCCTGCTGTATCGATTTTTCGAACACCAGACGATCCGGCTGACCTATTCAGAGGCCTATCGCCCTCCCACACTTTCGGACCAACATCTCAACGTGCTGAACACCGTCACCGTCCCCACCATGTTCGGACCCATCTCCACGACCACCCCCGTTATCGGATCTTCGGATATCAATCCCGAACATATCCGATCATACGAATTGGGGTATCAAGGATGGTTTCTCGCACATCGCCTGCGGGCCAGGGCCAATGTCTTCTACAATAAGATCTCCGATCTGATCTCATTTCCGGGAATCTCCAACCCCATTCGCGCCAGGAACGTTGGTGACGCGAATATTTATGGAGGGGAGATCGGTCTGGAAGCATGGGCAACCTCATGGCTAAGCGGATTCGTCAATAGCGCGTATCAAAACATCGACCAAACCATTACAACGCCCGATCGACGTCGTAGTCCCGAATGGAAAGTGAATGGCGGCATTCGATTCGACGAAATTCCAGCAATCTTGCACGGCCTGAGCGCCGAGCTGGCCGTGCATTACGTCAGCGCTTTTACCCACCCGTTGCATAATTTGTTTGCGACCCTTGCGCCATTCGGCATCACGGCCCCGAGCGATCGAACGAACGCGTACACACTCTTGAACGTCCGTGCAGGCTATCGATTTTGGGATGATCGCGCTGAAGTCGCCTTTTCAGTGTTTAACACCTTGAATGATCGGCACAAAGAACATCCCCTCGGCGATACGATTGGGTCGCGTGTATTAGGCTGGCTCACGATTCATTTGTAAGTGTGACGAATTGAGACAGCACCGCAACGTCTGTCATGAAAATTTTGCCAAAGGAGTTGAAACGGACTATGATGACTGGAAAGAAGAGGATCGATGCATGATAAGTTTGGTCTTTCGCTCAGCAGTCAATCGTGGATGCTTCTTTCTTTTTCTGTCGGTTATCCTTGCAGCCGTCACCCCCTCCTTGGGCCGTGCCCATACAATTTCGGTGCTTATCTCGTCAGACTTTGCCCCGTACCACCAAGCCATTCAAGGATTCATCAGCCAACTTCCTCCCGAAACCGAAATTGACACGTATCAGATGAAGGGAAAAACGCTCGAAGGCCGCGAGATGGCCAAACGTGTCCGTGCGTCGGCGTCCGATGTCGTCCTGGCAGTCGGGCTCAAAGCCGCACTCGTGGCCAAATTGGAAATCATCGATATCCCCGTGATCTTTTGTCTGGTCTTAAACCCTGAAGAGTACGGGCTCCCGACTTCCAACATGATCGGAATTCGTCTGCGTGTGCCGAGTGACGAACAGTTGCAATTCCTTCGCTCCATCGTTCCGTCAGTGCGAACAGTCGGATTGCTGTATGACCCTGGTAAATCCACTCGCTTTATCGCCCAAGCCAGAAAAGCCGCACAGACCTTAGGGCTCTCTTTGGTCACTCAAGAAATGACCCGTACATCCGACCTGCCAAGCACACTTCGGAAGCTCCTTCCACAGATTGACGTACTCTGGCTCGTTCGTGATTCCACCGTCATCACCGAAGCCTCTATCCCGTTTCTTCTGGAGACGGCTCTGGAGTTTCGCAAACCGGTGTTTGGGTTTTCTTCTGGTCTTGCGCAGTATGGAGCAACGGCTTCGATGTCCGTTAAC
>BQIY01000268.1 GCA_021604265.1 Nitrospirales bacterium | reverse complement strand
TTACGAAAAAAACGGGAGCAGCTCAATGAAGAAATCGCAACGATTGAGAAATACATCGAGTTGGCGAAGACTCTCTATCGTGTCGAAGCGGACAAGGCGAAACTGGCGAGCCTCTCGAGCCAGATTATTACGGACGAAACGGGAGCATTGCCCCCACAGGACACGGATGTCACGGACCAATCGCGAGAAATTCTTTTAGGTCGTAGTAAATACGTCGGCATGAGCGTACCCGATGCGGTTCATATGATATTCAAGGAGACTCGACGGTCCATGCATGCCAAAGAAATCTGTCAACGTCTCATCGAAGGCGGAATGCATATTCGCGGGAAAACTCCGGTGACGTCTGTGGCCACCTCGTTAAAGCGAGATCGGCGTTTTCATAAGGTTGCACCAAATACATTTGCTATCGTTCGCCATGATGGCGAGACCAAGCCCCTCACACACGCGGTGTGAGGTTCGGCGCGCAGTCACGTGCGTAGCCAAAAAATGTGAAAGGAGGTGAGTACCTTGGCCACAAAGAAGAAAGCCGCTCCGAAAAAAAAGGCTGCGACTGCGAAGCCAAAGGCGAAAGCCAAAACCAAAAAGAAGTAACCTAACCTCCCTCCGTAGTACCGCCGGGGGCGGGGCCACCTGCTCCCGGCGTGTTTTTTCTCTTGCCAGATATCCTCTTTTCAGCTCTCCATGAATAGCTCCTTTTGATTCGCTGCATCTTCCTGTATTCTGAATCAACATCTGGAGCACCGTTATGCCAATTTCTGATAGTGAACTTGACCACCTCACCAAGATTGCCATTGAAGCCGCGCAGCTAGGTGGATCAATCCTGACAGACTATGCCCAAAAAGGATTTGAGATTCACAAGAAGGCTGAAATCAATCTGATTACCGAAGCCGACCTCGCGTCAGAACAAGCCATCGTTGGCATCATCAATCACGCATTTCCCTCTCATCAAGTGCTAGCAGAAGAAGAAGGGCTCCAAACAACCCATAACAGCCCCTACAAGTGGATTATTGATCCGCTTGATGGGACCACCAATTTCGCACATGGATTTCCGATGTACAATGTATCAATTGGAGTCGAGCACGAAGGGAGCGTGGAAATCGGCGTCGTTCTTGACCCAACAAGAAACGAACTATTTGTCGCAAGAAAAGGGCACGGATCAACACTGAACAATAAGGCCATCAACGTTTCTGCCACTCCGAAACTTGGAGATGCGCTCCTCGTCACAGGCTTCGCCTATGATGTCCATACTGTTGCGGATAACAACCTGAAAGAGTTTTGTGAGTTTTCCTTACGCGCTCGCGGCATGCGACGGACCGGCACAGCCGCCATTGATTTGTGTTATATCGCCTGTGGTCGGTTCGACGGGTTTTGGGAATTAAAACTCAACCCGTGGGATACCGCGGCAGGAAAACTTATCGTCGAAGAAGCCGGCGGAAAAGTGACCAACTACACAGGCGAACCGTTCTCCATCTATGGGCAAGACCTGATCGCCAGTAATGGAATGATCCACCAAGAAATAGTAGATGTGTTAGAAGAAATTAGAAGTGACTGAAGCAACCCCCACTAATTCTCCTTAAAACCATTTATGGAGAATTGGATTGCGTCCTATTTAAAAGCGCAGAATTTTCAGGAAAATTCAGAGGTACGACTGATCTACTCATCATTCGTAATATTATGCAGAAAAAAAATTTTTTGGCGCGAATCGCGGGGATCTTCCTGGACCTCAATCTTTAATCGGCTTCGTCCTTCACCTCCATTTAGTGTGTTCACTGACACGATGGTGCGCTCTTCAGAAGACTTTTTGATTAATCCTTTGACTGCACGTTTATCATTTTTCGTGAAGGGAAGAACCTTCCATAACACCTGCCCTCTTAAATCTTCCTTTTCAACACCCAAGACTCGCTTACCGGAATCATTTAAAAAAGTAATGCGTTCATCCTGATCTGTGATCATCGCTCCAATTTTCATGTTATGCAATATTACGGCTACCGCATCGGTCTTGTTTTCTGCCTGGCCATCCAAAACCAATTCATCTCCGCCTTTTTGTAATTCGTGACTTTTTTCTTGATCCTCTTTCAAGGCCTTCTTCTGCTCTTCCTGTATCCTCGCCATGTGCAAGGCGAATTCTTGACCCAAACGCTTGATGATTAACCAGTTCGTTTGTCCAATAGCCAACGCAATGGCTTCCAACCTGGCATTAACATGAGGGAAAAAAGGTTCAGACCATGACTCGGATGACAACTCCCCAGATTCGTGATCCTGCCAAAAAGGAATTGCCTCACTTTCGAGAAAGGCTCTGAGAAACTCAGACTCTTCCACAAGTTGTGTCACTTGCGAGACCGAGCATGGCATCTTCTCATCAAGTTTAAACCATTCGGGAACCTTCTGCCCTAACAGGGAAAAACCTTTCCCATGAGGCAACCGCTCAAGAACAACCATGTCTAATTTTGAAAAGATTTCACCAATAACTGTATTCCTCACTCCAGACCCTCCATTCTAAAGATGGCCAAGAGGTCGAATGAACCCTAACAATATCTCGATCTGAGTTTTGGAAAGCCCTTTTAAAGCAATGCAATACCAAGCAAAATAATTGTTCAATTTTGACACTAGTTAAGGTTTACGGTATCGCTCATAGTTTTTTAAGATTTGCCGAACCAATTCTCTGAAAGCATCCTCAACGTTTTGTCCGGATTTAGCACTCGTTTTTAACAGTCTTCGTTCGCTTATGTCTTTTACCCCTTCCTGTTTCAAGAAGGTATTCTGAAGTTGCTCGATTTCTTCGTCAGCAAACTTCCATTGTTCGATTAAATCACACTTATTAACCACGACAAAGAATGGGATTGTTGCGAATTTTTCTTGAATGTCCCTTTTAACACGATTTCTTTCCTGAAGATCCTTATTGAGTTCCAAAGACAGGTCAAGGGTTTTTTCTCTCGTACCATCACTGACCACGAGGAAACCATGGGCGCCCTTGATGTAAACGTCTTTAGGATAGGGATTATGCTCGTTGATTCCCTCAGGATCCCACACCGTAAGGCTGACGGTCGTGCCATCAATTGTCATAACCCTATACTTAATGTCCACCCCCAGTGTTGATTTGTACTCTTCAGAAAAGGTGTCCTCTATAAAACGGCGAGTCAACGATGTCTTCCCCACCCCGAAGGAGCCAAGCAAAACAATCTTAAATTTATAGGCTGGAGGAGGGTCAGCTTTTGTCATAGAGGTTTCCTTAACAGCATGATTATTTATTCACGATGACACGTAGCGTGATACGGCGTTTTTTGGATAAGTCCTCATCTGAAAATTCCGAAGACAAGTCGTCTTGGGAGGCTAAACCCACAGGAACAATCTGAAGCACTTCAAGACCTGAGACATTGAGTGTGCGTATCACGTTGTTCGCGCGTTCAGAAGCTATCCGTTGGTTACGACTCATGGATCCTTCCGGGCTTGTATGTCCATAGACTTCAATCTTCCCCCGCTTGTCAAGACGCTGAAGAACGTTATCAAGGATTTGAATATTGGAAGAGAAAACTTTCAGCTCTTCCCTCGCATCAGAAGAAAGACTGGCGCGGCCTTGCTCAAACCTTACTTCATAGGATTCAAGTTTATGCTTTAATTCTTCAATAGCTCTGAGATCCTCATCGACCAATTGATTGCGGTTTATCTGGTTGATGCCGGGAAGAAGAGTAGGAGAACTCTCGAAGCGCTTAATCCAATCATGGTTCGCGGATCCGCTTGCAACTAACACGTCATTGTCGACCGTAAGTGTCACAGTTGTTGGAGGGGTTAGCAGTAGCATAACCATTTTTTGTATGTCCATCGATCCCAGCGCCATATATTCTTTAATGGGTATATCGATTCCTTCCCTCTGGAAAATCTCAGTTACATTTGAAATCACTTCGGATATCCTGGAGTCTCGCAAGATACGCAACACCGGTCCGGTCTCAGCATTTTGTGTTATTGAGGCACTAACCAGCCCCTGCTGGTTTTTCACCTCTTCAAGCAATCGGGTTAACTGCTGAGATTCAGATTCTCGAAACCACCAGACGAAACCCCCAACCAAAACTGTAAGTACACAGGCTCCCAGCACAAGTGTACCCTTGGAAAACTTAGGCTTTTCTTCTTTCTGTGCAAATTCTTTGTTTCGTTCTTCCCTCAGACAATATTTCAAATCTTCAGAGGCGGACTCGAAAATATTTGTATCACCATCAAAGGCCAAAAATTCATCCTTAAACCGCAGATGAATCTTGTCCAACGTTTCTTTAAATTGCGTAGAAAGATTTGGGGGAGGAGAAGCCCCTTTGACAACACCAGCTAAAATTGCTTCTGGCCCATGCTCAACGAGAATCTTGTAATTACCGACATTTATATAATTTACTCGCTCTTGCTTCTCCTCTTTGGCAAAAGAATCATTTACAAAAGCCAGGATGGCGGTTAACATCGCTGAAACTGCATCTTCGTTCAATACACCAACTTTTCCTTTCGTCACTTGGCAGAGTGGAAGACCGGAATCTTTCTGAATCAAAAATACCTGTTCGACTCGATAACGAAGTGTCCGAGAAAAGTATAATTCAGGATAAG
>BQIY01000267.1 GCA_021604265.1 Nitrospirales bacterium | reverse complement strand
GCGTGGACGTGTCGTTGAGATCTTTGGGCCGGAATCTTCTGGGAAAACCACGTTGTGCCTGCATGTGATTGCGCAAGCTCAAAAGGCGGGAGGGGCGGCGGCATTTATTGATGCCGAGCATGCACTCGATATTGCGTACGCCAAGAAGTTAGGAGTTGAAACGGATGACTTACTCGTGGCTCAACCGGATACGGGAGAGCAAGCGCTAGAAATTACTGAGACCTTGGTACGAAGCGGAGCGTTAGATGTCATTGTAGTTGATTCGGTGGCCGCGTTAGTGCCTCGTGCTGAAATCGAAGGTGAAATGGGTGATTCGCACATGGGTCTGCAGGCCCGTCTCATGTCGCAGGCTCTTCGTAAGCTGACGGGGGCCATTTCCAAATCACATGCGACCATCATTTTTATCAATCAAATACGTATGAAAATCGGTGTCATGTTTGGAAATCCAGAAACCACAACTGGTGGAAATGCGTTGAAGTTTTATTCGTCTGTTCGCCTGGACATTCGACGCATTGAATCAATTAAAGAAGGGCAGGACGTGATGGGGAATCGCGTTCGCGTCAAAGTGGTCAAAAATAAAACCGCGCCGCCATTTAAACAGGCCGAATTCGATATTATGTTCGCCGAAGGGATTTCGAAGGTTGGCGAACTTGTTGATTTAGGTGTGGACCGCCGGATTGTCGATAAAGCCGGCGCTTGGTATTCCTACAAAGAAGAACGATTAGGGCAGGGGCGCGAAGCTGTGAAAACATTTTTAAAATCTAACCCTGATATTGCAGAAGACATCGAAACGCGGATTCGAGAGGCTGCCGGTCTTGCTCCAGTACCTGAGAACGCTGAACCAGTCGCGTCCGAACCCAAGCTTACAGGGAAGAAAGCGGCTGGGAGCAAGGGCTGAACGGCATTATGTGAAGAAGCGCTCGTTGCTTCGGGTTTCGCGATTATCCACTGTGCGCCTGTTAATCCATGACTCTCTCTGCACATGAACTTCGTCAATCTTTCTTAGATTACTTTTCAGAGCACGGGCATGCCTCCGTTCCGAGTGCACCCCTCATCCCCCAAGCCGACCCGACGCTCTTATTCACCAACGCGGGCATGAATCAGTTTAAGCGTGTCTTTCTTGGGGAGGAAACGCGCGCATATACGAGGGCGGTCAGTATCCAAAAGTGTATGCGTGCCGGTGGGAAGCATAATGACTTGGAAAATGTCGGGTATACGAATCGGCATCACACATTTTTTGAAATGCTCGGCAATTTCTCGTTTGGGGACTATTTCAAAGAAGAAGCGATTGTCTTTGGGTGGGAATATTTGACGAAAGTTGTGAGTTTACCAACTGAGCGTCTTTGGGTCACGGTCTATCGTGAAGATGACGAGGCTTATGATCTCTGGCAGCACCGCATGGCCGTGCCGTCTTCTCGCATTATCCGGCTTGGAGAAAAAGATAATTTTTGGCAAATGGGCGATACGGGACCGTGCGGCCCATGTTCCGAGATTCATATTGATCAAGGAGAAGCCTTAGGGTGCGGACGATCAACCTGCGGGGTCGGGTGCGACTGTGACCGGTATCTCGAAATCTGGAATCTGGTCTTTATGCAATATGATCGAGATGCATCTGGAACGCTGCATCCGCTGCCGAAGCCAAGTATTGATACCGGGATGGGACTCGAGCGATTGGCGGCCGTGAACCAGGGCGTGACCTCTAATTTTGATACTGATCTTTTTCAACCCCTCTTGAAGGCGATTGGAGAGCGAACCAAGCAAACATACGGGAAGGCGCAAACCGCAGACCGATCGATGCGAGTGATTGCCGATCATTTGCGCGCCATGACCTTTCTCATTGTCGATGGGATTTTGCCTTCCAATGAAGGCCGGGGCTATGTCTTGCGGCGGATTCTCCGGCGGGCCTCTCGGTACGGCCGTCTCTTAGGATGTACAGAGCCATTTCTCTTTGAACTGACGGCAAGCGTGATTCAAGAAATGAACATGGCCTATCCCGCTCTTGAACAAAGTTCATCGATTGTCGTGGAAGTTGTTCAGCGAGAAGAAGAGCGATTTATCGGAACATTAGAGCAAGGCACCCCTATTCTTGACCGCCTTGTGAGCGAAGCCAAAACGCAGGGTCTGAGTACCCTTGAAGGGGAGACGGTCTTTAAGCTCTACGATACCTATGGGTTTCCGTTAGATCTCGTTGAAGATGCCGCTCGTGAAGAAAATTTAGAATTAGATCATGAAGGGTACCAGCGTGCGCTGAATGCTCAGCGCGAACGTGCGAGAAAGGCGGCAGCCTTTACAACCTCTGAGGTGAAGCCGTATCTGAAAGAACTGAACACAGTGGCCTCTCCAACAACGTTTGTTGGGTATCAAGCCTATGAAGGGGAGGGAGCCGTCCATGCCATTCTGCGGGACGAACAATTGGTTCAAGATGCGTCTCAAAGTGATCACGTGGAGCTTGTGTTAGAGACTTCTCCATTTTATCCGGAAGGGGGTGGACAAGTTGGCGATCAGGGTATGTTGATCGGGCCGCATGGCCGAGTTCAGGTCCAATCCACGTCGAAGACGGACATGGGGTTTTTCTTGCATCACGGTCAAATTATTGAAGGACGTCTTCGTGTCGGTGACTCAGTGCTTGCAAAGGTGAATAGAGAAACACGAAACGATGCTGCGAGAAACCATACAGCGACCCATCTTCTCCATGCCGCGTTGCGTGAACTGTTAGGTCCGCATGTCAAGCAGTATGGATCGCTGGTAGCCCCGAATCGTTTACGGTTCGATTTTGCCCATTTTAAGCCGCTGTCTCATCGAGATATTGATGACATTGAATCGTTAGTGAATGAGCAAATACGATCGAATACGGTTGTGCGGACAAACGTGATGGGCATTCAAGAGGCAATTGATGAGGGAGCTCTCGCATTCTTTGGCGATAAATACGGAACGGATGTCCGTGTGGTTGGAGTTGGGTCCTTTAGTAAAGAATTATGCGGCGGAACACATTGCACGCAGACGGGAGACATCGGCATCTTTCGAATTATCTCGGAAGGAGGAATTTCTGCCGGCGTTCGTCGGATTGAGGCCCTGACCGGTGCTGGCGCATTACAGCACACGAAGCAGATTGATGAACAAGTGCGCGAACTTTCGGCTTTGCTGAAAGCCAGCCCTCAAGATTTGATTGCGAAAACGCAAAAAACTCTTGCAACGTTAAAAGAGACGGAACGTGAGCTTGAACAGCTGAAAATGAAATTTGTCGCCAAAGAGCTGGATGATGCCTCGATTGAGTCCCGCATGATTCATGACATTCAGGTGCAGACGCAGCGGGTGGATGGGTTGACCATGCCGGAATTGCGTGCGCTTTCTGACAGAATTCGTCATACCGTTCCCAGCGGGGTCCTAGTTCTTGGCTCGGCAAAGGATGAAAAGGTGTCCTTGTTGGTGATTGTGACCAAAGATGTGGTGACACGCATCAAAGCCGGAGATGTTGCCAAGTCGATTGCCACGCATGTCGATGGTTCTGGGGGTGGACGTCCGGATATGGCTCAGGCAGGAGGAAGCCAGCCGGAAGGGATCAAACAGGCTCTTTCGAAGGTCTTTGAATTTGTTGAAGAACATGGACGATCATAAGTCTTCTCGAGAACATGAATCGGATGTTCGTTAATTTTTTCGGCAAAAAACCGAAAATATCTCTATCCCTCTCTCCCCAGCATGATGTCCGTACGTCTTAGGCATTTTCAGTTTTCAAAAGAGAGACGAAAGTCGCAAAGGTTTGGATGATCAGCAGTAATCAGGGTATGACAGCATAAAACACAATATTATGCGAATGTCTTGAAGATTTGGTGTGAAAAAACTCTTCTTTATCACGTTGCCTCTTTTCCTCGCAGTTCTCGCCAGCATGCTTCTGCTCAATCGACCGGCTGGAGATTCAGGTACGACACGGATCGTGAATATTCAACGGGGCATGTCATTGGGAGAAGTGGCTGAATTCCTACAAGAACAACGTCTCATTGCTCATGCACAATGGTTTCGAGTCATTGGCAAACTCACAAGAGCCGATCGAAAAATTCAGCCGGGAGAATATGAACTTCATGCTGGACTCACACCGACGCAAATTCTTGCACGATTAAAGGAAGGCAAGGTCTATTATCATGCTGTGACGATTCCTGAAGGGTATACGGTTCGGCAGATTGCCGAAGTTCTTTCCGGAAAGGGATTGGCTGATAAAGAAACCTTTCTGGTCTTGACTCACGATTCAGACTTTATCAAGAGTTTAAACTTAACGGTGCAAAGTTTAGAGGGCTACTTATTTCCTGATACCTATTTTCTGACACGATTAACCCCTGAAGAAGACACGATTCGAATATTTGTTCACAGATTCTGGAAAGCATTTTCTCCTGAGCTTCAGGCGCGAGCAAAAGAAATGAACATGTCGGTACAGGAAGTCGTGACCCTGGCTTCTGTGGTAGAAAAAGAGACGGGATTGTCGCAGGAGCGGTCAATGGTGGCAGGCGTCTTTCATAACCGCTTGGCGCAAAACATCCCGCTTCAAAGTGATCCAACCGTCATCTACGCAATCGAGGCGTTTGACGGAAATATACG
>BQIY01000266.1 GCA_021604265.1 Nitrospirales bacterium | reverse complement strand
AGGGTATGCGACACCTGGGATTCTCATTGCTGCATGCTCTTTGCTCGAGTGACACATAAACAGGGATCATGCTTTATGTAAACATGATCCCTGTTCCTTCATGGTTTTCAACAGACACTCTAGCTTGTAGTCAAATACCTGATGATCAAAAATATCACTTCACTCTACAGCACGAATATGCCCCTTACACATGTTGAGGGTCTCGATCAACGTACCCACGATCACGGGGAACAGGGTGATTCGCGTTATCTTTCATTGATTGTTGGGAAGAATGAAAAAGGCGGGTCTTTTAACAATTCATGTCACCAGCAAAACTCTTTGAAGAAAAAAGAAAGAATGATGTTCCCACAGCAGCCATAACGAATACCGAAATCCTCACGTACAGGAAAAACAATTATGAAGACTCTCGCTCAAGGAGTATCCGCATGTTCTCTAATTCTGATTGTTCGGATTGACTGAGCGTGGGATACCGCAGACCGAGCCGTTCAAATGTTTTCACCATAATCTCTGCGACAGCTAACCGCATAAAAGGTTTATGATCCGCTGGGATGGCATACCACGGTGCCCACGGACGTGATGTGGCATTAACCGCTTGTTCGTACGCTCCCATATACTCATTCCAATATCCACGCTCCTTGATATCACTGGAGGAGAATTTCCAGTTTTTTTCTGAAACGTCAATGCGCGAGAGAAACCGGCGTTTCTGTTCTTTTTTCGAAACATTGAGCCAAAACTTTACAATGACGGTTCCGTTTCGAGCGAGGTGCTCTTCATGTTCTCGAATTGATGCAAATCGTTCCTTCCAAATAGACTTGAGATCATAGGAGTCTGGAAGCCTTTGAGATTGCAAATACTCGGGATGAACACGAACCACAAGCACTTCCTCATAGTAACTGCGATTAAAGATCCCAATCCGCCCTCGTTCAGGAAGACACCGAGTTGTGCGCCAAAGAAAGTCGTGCTCTAACTCACGACTCGAAGGTTGTTTGAATGAAAAGACTTGAAAGCCGGCTGGATTAATTCCACTTGTCACCGCTCGAATGGTCGAATCCTTCCCCGCTGCATCCATTGCCTGAAAAATGAGAAGAATCGCATGATGGTCGTGGGCGTACAGAGTCCGTTGATAGTCGCTCATCTTCTCAATAAGCTTGGTCAGTTTTTTCTGATACTGCTTTTTGGAAGGGACTTTCCCCTTGTGCTTTGTTGAAACTTGCTTCATTGAAAATGTCCCGTCAAACGGCACAAGAAACGAACTCTCGACAGCTTCAAACATACCGTCTCCTCGGATAAAGGGGTTTCACTAATACTGAGCAGGAATTGGAACGGAAAGAAATGAACGAGAGGGGATTACATTTCCATTAAAATGTCCGCAAGTTACACCATAACACACACCTGAATTTCACAAAGCATCGAAGAGCGATTGGCAGAGGATAAAACATCGGACTCAACTTGACGAGACAATTCGTCTTGCCTCTCCCACAACTTGCCTAACGAACATTATTTCCCAAGTGGAACATTCACTTTTTTCTTTACGACTTCGACTGACCGGAACGCACGATCTTTTGTCCCGAGGCTTGATTCTGCTTCAACAGCCTCAACGAACTCTTCAGGCCCATGGATCGGCGCATAGGTTAACGTCACAATCACATCCATCGATGGCGCATTAGGCGGGGTTGGAAAGGTGAAGGATTCAACTCGTTTTTCCTCAGGCTTGAGTAACGTGTCGCTCAAAACCTTGACAGCTTCAAAATCTAAGACTGTTTGCTTTCCATCTTTATCGCCATACACTCGTTCATAATAGCGTTGATCACTATGAACTTTTCTTAAGTTTTTTCCGAGTATGGATAAGTCGACAACAATTCGATACCAGCCTGGGTGAGGCATTGGAAGGTTATGCGGAACCAGGCTTTGAATCGTGACATCAACAGTTGAGGTCTTTCCCTGAACGTTCGTCGTAAAGTCTAACTCAACCGCCTTAGCTCGAACTTTTCCAAATCTTCCAGGAAAACTATGATTGGCAATTTTCCGGTTTCTTTCACCGTTGGCTGACTCACCAAAGGCTCCGGGCATATGACATGACTGGCACGTTTTTCCATCTTTTTCCGCCTGTGATTCTTTCCAGTTCCCCATCCAGTCCGGCAATGATCCCATTTGGGCACCCTTTGGTAAGGAATCATGACATGTCACACAGAATGTTGAACTCTTATAGAGCTCAGAGGTCTCGGATTGATGGGCCAGATTCTCTGCGGGGTTTTTATAACCACCGAATACCGTTTTTTCTAGTTGATACGATGGATGCGGTGGATGCGTGTCCGCATTAATCTCTTTAATAAGATGACATTGCGCACACCCAACCCCATCAATCTGAGGATCTTTTGATTTCACTTCATCAACAAACATCTTCGATTGATGTGTGTATTCCAAAATATGAGGAGCGTGACAGCGCAGACACATTGAGGGTTCTTTTTCAGGGCCGGAGGCTAAGAAGCGATCGAGGGTCACACGGAAGGCCGAGCTGACAATTGAACGAGACTGTGCCGAGGCCTCCCATTCTTCAAACACTCGAATGTGGCATCGCTTACACTTCTGGGAATGAGGAAAGGCTTTTTCTAAAGGTTTGGACGCCTTTTCAGTCTCGGCAGTATGAACAATAGATGACGGGCCACCCACCCACAACACGAACATACTCAGAACACACAGAAACACCCTTCGCTGTCTGATGCTCCTCGTCATAAATATCCCCTGGATCAATTTGCCGTAAGGCAAGTCATAAAAGGTTATAATGTCATCGTGCGGAACGTGAGCAATCGAGTTGAAGAATAATCAGTAATGACCTTTTCAGCAGCCTGTCGTTCTGTATCATTTTTCAATGTCTTCAAATACTGATCTTTGAGAGCAGGGGATGGTTCAGGGATCAGGGCATAACTTAAGCTCGCCTCCACGAGTACCGACTCCAAGCCTTCAGGTATCTGCAATGCAAAAGGTACGCGCCTCGTGATACCGCCATTCACAAGTGGTTGTGGAATCGGCCCTCGAAGCAATTCCTCAAATGTCCGGCCGTATCGTTCCTGCTTTTCATCGATGATGTTTCCCTGCGTATCTTTGACGGTGACTTTCACGAAAAATTGTTTAAGCACAGGATCCCCTCCTGGAAACATGTGCGGCAAACTCCCATTTCTCACGAGCACGGTCCCTTCCACTGATCCGTCTTTTTTACTGGCTTCAATGTCAACCCGTGGGAACCACTCTGCTTGCAGATTTCGATTACTGAGCATAATGCCGGGAATGACAATGCCTTGAAACCAATGGCGGCCAATCGGCCTGGTTAACGATCCTCGTTTGGACGTTGAACTCCCCGTGGAGCGTTCCATGTGACAATCTTGACAAATCGTTCCCTTAAGAATTTCTCCTGGAAGATCCGGTCGTGTCACATCTTTTACTTTACTAAAATGACACGCAGTGCAAAATTTCACTTCCTTATAAATATCCGCTTGCTGTGAGTCGTGAACGAGATTTTCCTCAGGGTTCGCATAGGGTCCGTAAAATTTTTGTTCAGGGTTGATCTTAAACGTTGGGTGCGCTTTGGCATTTTCCTGAATATCATTAATTAAATGGCAGGAAGAACAGCTAATACCTTCAATGGTCACATGTTTTCCTCCAGCCATCACCTGTTGAATAATTCGATCGGTATGCTGCGGAAAGACTGTGACGGCCGGAGCATGACACGCCAAACATTCGACACGTTCCTGTTGGGTCGGTTCTGTTTGCAACCACAGACCGAGGACTGTTTTAAACACATGAGACTTCAGGGCTGTCCCGTGGAGCAATGCCCCGTCAACGCGGCCAAAGGTCTTCAGGTCCGGGGTTTGTTCCCGCATGCCTTTCCACTCTTCATAATGACGATCATGACATTGCTTACACTGCTCAGAAGGCACAAACACTTTTGTGATTTCTTTAACCCATGATGTTTCTTTTTCAGAGTCCGAGGCTTCTTGGGCCAACGCCACGGGACTCAGACCATCATTCCACAGGAGGTTCAGCCCCAACAGGAGACTGACTCCAATCACCAGGCTCAGCTTCACGGTTCTTCTGGATACGATACAAGACATATATACGAGTAATTAATCCTGCTTAATACGCACAAAATGAAAATTGAGTCCGCCAGTGACGCCCTGATCACTTGGATCAGACGGTTCGTACGTAGCTACGGTAAAATTTTGAATGGGAAGTGTCGCTTCAAGAGCAACCCCTAAATCTAAAAGGGTCTTGATTTCGAATCGATCCACTTCTTTAATAATCGCCTTAACTTTTACCCCTGCTAAATCGGCTGGAGTCCCGCCAATCACGGCAAACACCACAACCCCTTCTGCGCGCGTTAAGCCAAGAAACTCTTGAATTTCTTCATCAACTTCACCAACGTCCACACCAAACTGCTCGGCAAGCTCTAAGGCCCGCTCTTCCGTCATGGCGCCATTCGAACTTTGAGCCTCAGCGCGAGCAGGGTCGGCAATCACATTCGCCAGCAAACAGAAGGAGGTCAAACACACAACCTGCGTCACCGTTCGCATGGCATCGCACATTCGGCCAGAG
>BQIY01000265.1 GCA_021604265.1 Nitrospirales bacterium | reverse complement strand
CCTTACCGACGGACTCGGTGCTGCCTGGGATAGTGCGACTGGGGCTGTGGTCGATGCTGCTGGCAATGTCCTGGAGGTGGGGTCCGAATTCTTTTGGGATATGCTGGGACGATTGGCGCCGTCACTGGTTCCCTTGTTACGAGAAATTTCAAGTAAAGGGATTCTGACCTTTCTCTACGATAAATTGACAGGGGTGCTTGGCGGTATTTTTGACCGTCTGGAAAATACGGGTGGGGTGATCGGTACATTGGCTGCAACCTTCCGTCTTTTTGTGACTCAGGCTTCCGATATCCTGGTGGCGTTGGCTCAAGGTGAATGTGAACCGCTCTTTGCGGCGGTTCGGCAATTTAAAGAAATTGTCTCTCAAATTGCCGGAGATGCATGGGATACAATCTCCGAATTTTTCGCACCTATAGGGGAATTCTTCTCCAATGTATGGCAGTCATTTGGCGCCCCGTTAGTGGACTGGCTTTCGGGGACGGCGGCTGATGTCTGGGAGTGGATACAAAATCTTGGGAAGCAGATCTGGGATTGGACACAGCCAGTACGAAACGCCTTGGGAGCGGCTTGGGATTGGGTTAAGGACCAACTTGGGTTCGGCGGAGGAGGGGAAGAGGGTGATGGTGAAGGCGGGTTAATCGGGTGGGTGAAGGGGAAGGCTTCGGAAGCTTGGCAGTCCATCCAAGTGAAGCTTCAGCCTGTCATTGCCCCCATACAAGCGGTGGTGGCGAAAGTACAAGCCGTATTGCCGTTGGAGGCTATTTTCAATCTACGAGAGACCATCACTGGTTGGCTGGATAATGTCGGAAGCATGACACAAAGTTTGGAAGAAGAGGATGGAGCGGCGACCCATCAAGCAAGCTTGCGTGAAGAGATCTTGCCGGGAGTGTTACGCACGATTCAGTCCGTCCGTGCTGCGTTGATCTCTGCTGGGACATGGGTGGCCACTCAGTATGGAGCTGTGGCGACGACGGTCACGGGATTTCTGGATGTGCTGAAAAGCAACACGCTCCTTGGCCATGTATCTGGGGTTCTTCAATGGCTCAGTGATGGAGTTACGCAATTAAGCGCCTGGGCTCAAGAAACGGTTGTGGGTGTGTTTACGTTAGTTGGAGAAGGGTTAGTTCGGCTATCTCGTTTTGTCGAACCCATCTTGAATGCCTTGCAAAAGGTCCTAGAAGTCCTCGGTAACTTGATGGGTAAGTTGCCGGACCTCATTCTCGGACCGGTATGGTGGATACTTCCACGCTGTATCAAAGATCCCATCAAAGATTTTATTTTGAATCAAGTATTGAAACGCATTCCATTTTTCAATCAGTTTTTAGAACTCGGTGATGTCTGGGCCAAAATTAAAACGACAGCTTTGACCATCCTCACACAGATTTTTGTGGATGGGAATCTCTTAAAAGCCTTGTGGACCTTGTTTAAAGCCGTGTTGGGAATTTTCAATATTCCTCCACAATTGGTGACGAATATTATTATTAAAGCTACGGAAGCCCTTGGGGACATAATTAAAAACCCCATTGGCTTCATCATCAATATTCTCAAGGCGGTGAAAGAAGGATTCGTCCGTTTTTTTTCCAACATTCTCAAACATCTCTTTAGTGGGGTTGTGGATTGGCTCTTCGGCCATTTGAAAGATGCGGGAATCGAAATACCTCCAGATTTCTCTCTGAAGTCCATCCTGGGGATGGTGTTCCAAATCTTGGGCGTCACGATAGAAAAACTCTGGAAAAAACTGGCAGATAAAATCGGACAAGACAAGGTGGACAAGCTGAAGAAAGTCATATCTGTAGCCACCGGCGTTTGGGAGTGGATTAGACTGGCAGTGGAAGAGGGACCCGGTGCCGTCTGGGTCAAACTCAAAGAAAAGATCAGTGGTTTGTGGACGAGTGTCCTAAGCGGGGTTGTGGGATGGATCAATCAAGTCATCATTATTCAGGGCACCAAATGGCTTTTTACTTTATTGGATGTCAGTGGCATCACGCCCACGATCACAGGACTCATCGCTATTTATAAAGCCATCGAATCGTTTTTCGAATACTTCAACAGAATGCTGGCCATCGTCAATTCCGTGCTGAACGGCCTGGCCGACCTTGCCAAAGGAGCGATTAGTTCGGCGGCTGCCTATGTCGAAGATGGGTTGGTCCGTTCCATTCCCATCGTCATTGGATTCCTTGCCAACCAGTTTGGATTAGGCCGATTGGGACATAAATTGAGCGAGATCGTTGGAGCCGTGCGGGAAAAAGTGGATGGTGCCATCGATTGGTTGATTGACAACGCGCTCAAACTCGGACAGGCGTTCCTCAATACGCTGAAGAGGGGAGTCGAGGCGGTCAAGGGCGGGGTGGCCGCGCTGGTCGAATGGTGGAAAATGAGAAAAGCGTTCAAGGCTAAAGATGGATCTGACCATAGTTTGTATTTCACTGGAAAAGGTAAGCAAGCTACCTTGATGGTAGCCAGTTCTAATCCTGTCTCTTTGCATACATTAATAAAAACCAAGAAATGGAATAATCAACAAATTGATGAGTCGATTATTTCTCGTCTTAATGCACAGCTCCAAATTATCAACACTAATGCATCGAGCAATACCAGTAACTCGGGGACTCAAACGGCAGGTAGCACGAGTATTGATGCTGCATTAAATGAAATTAAGAAAATATTAGCCGAAATTAATCTTGAATTTGCCGGGCCCATGCATTACCCGACAGGAAAATCTAAGAGGGATCCGATTTTAATTAATTGGTACAAAGATAAATCCGATTATCCCCATCTCCAAATGGGTACCAAATGTGTTGAGATAGGAAAGAAATTAAAAATTATAAACATATCCCACCAAGTGATTACTCGTAAGTATCTAAAAACAGCAAACTCTGCCCCATGGAAAAAACAAAATACCGGGCGAGGCTCAAACGGTGAAAAATTCATGGAAAGGTTACGGGATAACCAGGTCAGAATTGTGGAGCAATGCAACCAAGAAGAGGGTAAGGACATTAATCGTGGAAGGGAAAGTGCGTCAAATACCTTTAGGATGGACCATGTACGAGATGTCGCGCTTGGGGGGGCGGATGATGGGAGCAATGTGTGGCCGCTTCAAAGTGAGAAGAACGAAGCTGCTAATGCGACAGGGAATCAATGGGTGCTTCACGATGGCGAAGTCAAGCGGGCCAAGGATCTACCTGAACAGATATATGTGAGCGCAAGGAAAGTCAGAAGAATCCCTTCCAGTTCTGGAGGACATGGAACCACAAAATCGAATCCGTATGTAGGAGGGTCCAGTATATCTTTGAGTAGATTGAAGCGAGACAAGAAGTATACTGGTGATTCTGCTAACCCAGTTCCAATCATTTGGTTCAAACGGAAAAGTGACTACCCGAAAGTTGATGTGGAAGAGAACGGAACCCGTACGACAAAGAATATCGGAGATTCCTTGAACATCAATGGCAGCATTACCTTGCAAGTAGCAGGAGAGCACCTTAATCCTGAGGGGTGGACGTGGCAGAAAACGAAGACAACGAAAAGAACCTTCGCGGCTCAGGCACGCCAAGCCTTACTTGAAAAAGTACAGGCATCCACTCCCGATAGATATGTGATAAGAAAAGGCCGTCAGGAGCTTGAGCCAGATCCCGGACTCGAAACGAAGGCCGATGCTGATCATGTCTTAGATAGGAACTTTAGTGGACCGGATACGTGGGATAATATTTGGGCGTTGCGGGCCGATAAGAATCAAGCTGCAGCCGCCAATTCCAGGCAATTTGTAGCGTATCAGGATACAACAGGTGGTAGGAGTGTCACCGTAGTCGGGCCTTTACAAAATGTTTGGGTTAAGGTTGTGAAACAGATGTCGGCGCCAAGTTCTGAAGATGGACATGGTACGAGCACAGAGAAGCCTGCAGGAGTGACCGAATTGAAAACACTGCAAAAGACGAATAATGCTGGAGCCCCGTGATCATATTGTCTATAGAATAAGGTTTTATATGCCTGAAGCTTCTGTTAAAAAGGGGAACATGCTATGAAAAAAATCACAAATATTCTCGCGACACTTTTTGTGCTGGTGTCGTTAGCCGCATTGGGATGGGCTGGGTATCACGGGATACTGTACGTGGGTAAGTTTTGGAGCCAGCTTGATCAGCAGGTGACGACGCAAATACTCTCTCTCTGGCTGTTGGTTCTGGTCAGTGTCATTATCATAGCCGCTGGAGTGCGGTGGGCTCGTCGTCGTGAGGCCCGTGAACGGATGAATTTGGAGAAAGTAAATCTCTATCAACAGTTGCTTGCGGCGCTCATGGCGAAATGGCGGAATGATCATGAATTGTGGGACCTATCTGTCTCTCAGGTAGAAACCTATGAACGAGCAGAACAAGGACTGTTGCTGTGGGGAAATGTTGCGGTCTTGGATCGGTACATGGAATGTAAGCAGGTGATCGCGGAAGTTGACTCGGCAGAGGAAATGGTTCGAGATGTCTTAGAAAGACTTGTCAAGGCTATGCGTTCTGACCTTGGGCAAAGTACATTGGGGCTATCGGCGGGAAAGCTGGGCCAAATGGTATGGGATCCAATCGTTCCTTTCGTGCAACCACCTAGTGATCTGG
>BQIY01000264.1 GCA_021604265.1 Nitrospirales bacterium | reverse complement strand
ATATTCCCTGTTCCACCCGTACCTTGAACAACAGTTTGCGTAAAAAAGGCTTCGTCGGTTGCGACCTTGATCAAGGCAGGCTGATTATTAAGCGTCAACAAACGGGGTTGAGAAATGACCCGTAACTCTCCTTGTTCTTGCAAGGCTTCCACGACGGCATCAAAACTGTTTTTCGTATACGTCGCATCGACGGTTGCGGCTCTGGCGACAAATCCGCCAAATGGGGCGGTAATAATATTTGAGAGAACAAGGCTCCCGGCAGCACCGCCAAATTCAATTTCATTCCAATTGATTCCCAGACTATAATTATCGTCAAGATTCACTTCATAGATGCGAGCCTGGATCTCCACCTGTCGATGAAGCGAACCCCGAACCTTCTCAAGATATTGGGCAATCTCCTTGACGCGTTGGTGCCGGTCGGTCACTTGAATTGTCCCTGAAAGCCGGTTAAAGACCAATCGACCTTCGGTCGACATCAACACTTTGACCTGAGCTTCCAACTCTTCCCAAAACTTGATTTCATCCTGTTGATTGACCGTGATCTCCCCGGTACCTTGCCCAGCTCCTCCTCCGCTTGACGTGATTTGCGCTTTATTCTCTCCAGTCCCCCCTCGAACCAGTCGAATGTAGTCCAAGTTGAAGATTCGCGTTTCGAACTTCCGGATACGGATCAACTGGCCTTCTTGTTCCCAGAAATATCCATGAGAATCCAGAAGAGCTGACATTGCCTCTTTCAAATGCAGAGCATGAAAGTTCACCGTAATATTTCCGGTAATATCTGGACCCGCAACAATGTTGAGCTCGTTCGAATGCGCAAAGAGCGTCAAGGCATCCGCAAGCGGAATATCTTGTGCACGAAAACTGAATAACGGACCAAGATCTTTCTCTGGTACCGTGTCTGCATTTCTGTGACTCAACGGCATACGGTCGGCGAGGGAGAGCGCGTGAGGACGGCCCGCCGTCTGCGCTGCGACCGGGCCTTGCCTGTCAGGCTGTTGGGACGCCTGCACAGTGGTATTTTGCGGCGGTACATCCTCGACCGCCGCGGAGCGGGTCGCCGGACTACAGCTTCCCAGAATCAACAACACCGGAAAGAGCGCAGCCCACACAATCCCAGTCCGCAATGGCTCTAGGCACTTGTCCTTCGCGACCATGAATATCTGCATAACATCAACGCCTTGTTTCAGAAAGAAAATAAACATCGTGATTCACAAGAATCATCAATACGCTAGGTATCCCTGTTGACCGATCTCGCTCGCACCGCAGAGCGGCGAGCGTCTTCCTCTCCTTGCTGATTCAATGTCGGCCTCACAGAATCATCACGGCCAAACACGAGATGATGAGGGCCTGACGGCCCTTCAAACCAGACGCCATCCGACGCAATCTGCGTCACACACAAGTCATCAACACAATCACCCTCGGCCATAAGCTCTCGGTTAATCATGGCTAACTTGGGTTCCGGCTTCAGCATGACCGCGGTCAACTGCAGCTGAGGCATCGGGGCACGACGCTCCGTCAACGGACTAATATCGAGACCCTGCCGCTTTCCAATATTGGCGGCGCTCTGCATATGACTGTCTTGATTCGTCACTGGAGCAAACGGATCACGGGCCAACGTTTCAGGCCAATCCATCTGAGCGACATCGATTTCCATGGTTGTTGCCGAAGAGGTGTTGACGGTTCCATTCACGGAAGATCTTGCAGAAGAATCTTGTGCACGACGCTTAGATGTCGCGGGATCTACAGCTATGGCATCCATATTGAGGTAGACAATGAGCAACGCGACTCCACAGAGTCCTAACACCACCCATGGCTTATTCAGTATCTGTCTCATGCCGCCGCTTTTACCCAAACATGAATAAGAACGGACATATGCGCAGCCCCAGTCCCGCCCCGCACTTGAACTTCCTGCAGATCCACCCGAACCTGATCTCCCGCCAAGGATTGAAGAAACTGTACATACTGCGCATAGACACCGGTTAAAACCCCTGATTTCTCTGGAAACACGTCTATTGCCACAGGAATCACGTCCACACCCTTAAAATCCCCGGCGAGTTCAGCCGCGCTATGGACACGATATTTCGACCGCAATCCCATCGAATCGGCTTTCGCCCCCATTTGCTGCAACCACATGGTCAGATGATCGATATCATGTAATAACATCTGTTCGGCAGTTTTCACTCGTTTCCGCACCTCTCGGGCTTCAAGCTGAGACCATTGAGTGCGGAGAGCCGCAATATCATGCGAAAGGGCATAACTCGAGTGACTGCTCGAATGGGCTTCCTCAATCAACGTCATTTGCATCATGAGCATCAACCCCACAAAGCCAAGGCATAGACAAATCAACACGGTAAAAAGCGACTGCTTATACTCACGAACCCATTCCGACAGATGATCAAATGTCAACATAGTCATTAGCCTTGTATCCGCCCCAACATCGAAAACTTGCGGGGCCAAGAACTAAATTCTTGCTGCGCCAATCCAGACGCTTCTTGAATCCACGCCCCCCGCCAATCTTCGACAAACTCGACATGAAAGGGTCCATGTTTCAACCGTTCTTCAAGTACGGTTAATGTGCGAGAGCCTTCAACCAAATCACCTGGAGCCATGCCCGACAATTCCACCATCCATTCGTTGGCTTTATACGTAATCTTCGCTTCCTTCAAGGTCAGATCCGACGGAAGCACATTTCCCAAATACCCCAACATCCAGCCAGGAAGCGGATGAGGCCGGTCTCCGATAATGTGTTGCACCTTGACCTCTTGCGCCGTGAGTTCCTGGACACGCTGACTCCAGGCTTCCTTTTCTTTCTGGAGATCCTTCGACTCTGAAGCAAGCGCAATGGCTCGATCTTGCTCTCTAACCAACCGCCCCTGAAAGAAACTCGTCAGGCCAACACCCAACAACAAAAATCCCAAGACAGCGGCAGCCGTCAACTTCATGCACATCTGCCTCAGCGGGGCGAGACGCATTTCATATGAGGTAAAATTACTCAAACTTTGAACCGGCAGCGATAAACTGACCCAAATCCAATAAGCCGGATCCGGATTCATTGGGCTTTGCATAATCGTCAAGCCGGTGAACGGCTGCACGCTTGAGGCGGACACATTCTCAGACATGCCGACCATCCACACTTGTGAAACATTAATCCCAAATTGCTGTGCACAGAACAAAATGGATCGAGTAATTTCACGTCCGATACGTTCGGAAGGATCGACCCCATCACGCGTCGGACTTAAAAACCGTTCGAACAAGGGAGTGCCATCGCCTTTGGCCACCAGCAACACGATCTTGTCCGACATCAGCGTCACGAGCAGCACTACATCGTTATTCTCCAGAGGCAGCGAACGAACCTGCTCAACAAATATTGATGAGAGCGGCGTCAGTTGCATGGGAGTTAGGTCCAAGCTTCGGCAAACCGCAATGACCTCATCAACAAATTCTTTTGGCCAAATATCGACCAAGACACCAACCTTACCCCGAGCCTCTTGCGTGGTTCGAAACCTCCAAGACGTCGATCCTTTCCATGGCTTTAACTCTTCCACCACACCTTTCAGGTACAGACGAAGGTCAGCCGGCTTCATGGCCGGAACCTGGAGATATTGATGAACAAACCGTTCATCTTCAATCAGGAAACTCACCTTCTGGCCTTGGTACTGCGTTTCTCTGACCGCATCTTGTAACGCCGCATGTAACTGCTCGGCCGTCTCAATATCGTCCGGAGATTCCCAATTGGCCACCACCTGATCCTTAATGACAGAAAGAGCTCGAAGGCGGCCATGGATCAGACTAATGCCAAGCATGGTCTTTTTCAGCGGCTTGATCATATTTCGCAGTTGAACACGCATAGACAGATACCTTGTCATCTCCTTCGAACAGGCACGAAGTTCGACATAGACACGCATGTAGAATTTCGGTTGTTTACGGGTGATTCTTGATGGTTAAAGAAAATTTATGAAGAAAATCGACAATCGCTCGAGGATACCTCTAAAAACTAGGATTTTTTCGTGAGGGCAAGGAGGTCGCGCGCGCAAAACCGCAGAGTCTCTAGCGAATCCTAACGACTTCCAGTTAAGCGATAAGAACGGTTTTTAGAGACACCCTAATCTAAAACCCCTAGATGGCTAGGCAAGTCTCATAACAAAGACGGAGGGGTTCCTACTAAGACGATCGACGCATCAGTAGGCTTCGACATGACGGTTTTTTGTCACTTGTGTATCAGATAAATTCTCATACGGTTAGTGACCGCGTCATATTTCACTCGACCACGAAGCTGGCGCTCTGCAGAGGTCGACCCAATGCCTGGGTCAAGAATGCGGTCGACTCGTTCAAAGTTTCTCAAGCTCACACTCCTAATACGTAAGAAGACCACATGCGAATTAGTTGGAATATCACTGTTTCCGTCGCCATTGAAGTCATAGCCACGATTCGTCGCAGTCGTCGCCGCGCCGTAGGCAGGACCGTCACGTACCGGCATGAAGACCTTGGCCCCGAGACCTGGAGGGTTATCTGACGAAAAGCTTGCTAAGTATGGACCATTGAAGGTCGTCCACTTATTGCTCCCCGTGTTGAGGGGATCGCTCTTGTCTAACGTTAATCTGGC
>BQIY01000263.1 GCA_021604265.1 Nitrospirales bacterium | reverse complement strand
CAATTCGCGTCATAAGCTCTGACCCTGAACCCAGGATCGGGCCATACGAAGAATGTTTAGAAAAGTTTCACCTCCTGAATACATGTTGGCACCTGGCACATTCTATGCTCTTTCATCAATAAAAATATTGGCCTTGGACGTCTATTGACGTTGAACCCTTTGTAACAATACTTCAACTCTTCGGACCATCTCTCATACGGTGATCGGTTCGTTGCCTCTTCCCCGCGAATCATATGTGTAGAAGACAAAGGTCAACAAAGAATTAAACGGATTCCGTGGTTGCAGTAAAAAGTGAGTGGGACAAACCTCTTTCAGGCAGTGACAACGATAGCCGTGACACAATAATTTCAAGCGGCAGAATGGAGAAAACCAGTGGAATCGCCACACATGAAATATATCCTCATCGTCGATGATGACGCTGATATCAGACTGATCCTCAACGATGCATTAGAGAATGCAGGTTACTCTTGTCTACAGGCTGAAAATAGCTTTCAAGCATTACAAGAAATGGAACAATTTTCCATTAGCCTCATCATCACCGATCTGAACATGCCAGGCATAGATGGGCTTCAACTCATTGAAACTCTATTACAAAAACGTCGTTCAACAGAAACGTTTCCCTTCATTCTTTTAACAGGAGACTTAACCCAAGCCGTTCAACAACGAGCCCGACAAGCCGGAGCGATCGCAACCATAACGAAACCCTTTTCTACAAAGGAACTGTTAAGAACGGTGGGAGCAGCCTACGCGAACATGAACACCCATCGTCCTCCACACCAAACCCTGTCCCGTGAACATATGTCGACTGACGCCATGCCCTAGCCCCATTGTTCATACTTCATCTATTTTCAAGACTTCCTTCTCGTCCTCTCCACACCACGATAACCCGCCCCGCTTCCTAGTACCCTTCCTCACACACAACCAACGATTCATGGCCGCAAAAGCCGAGCAACCTCTTCCCATTATTCCACCGTTCACTATTTTGCATTTTTAAAACTTTGTTTCATAAATCCGATTTGAAACTTTTCTCGTATTCATAAACAACAGACCATTATCTTCCACGACAGACAGGAAGAATGCGGCAAACCATTTCAGATTTATCAAAGAGAAAGGAGACCCACATCGTTCCGGCATCTCAAAAAAATATCCCAATACAGCACTTACGTTTTTTATTCATTTCAACCTTCACGGAGGATTCATGATGAAACAGAACCGATTCGTATGGCACCGTCAACACACCTGGACAGGATCAATCATCACCATAGCCATGATGATGATAACCTTAGGAGGCGTCAATATCCTCACACCTATTGCCCAAGCTCAGACCATCAATCCACGGCCACAAATCCCACTCAATCGAGTCGTCTATGCAGCAAAATTTGTGTGTGGATTTAAACCCGGGTTCACCCCACCTCAGTCAAGAGTGCTGTTAGGACCCGCCGTCTATGACTACCGAGATTTTGAGCCTGGAAGTTATGCCACAGCTCTGAATGTCATGTCCCCCGGAAACACCACGGTGACAGTCTTAGCCTCTGTGCCAGAGACATCAGCAAACCGTCCATTACGAGGCATCAATGTCGAATCAAGACAACTTTCAGGATTCAGCTCAGTCAAAGTGGATTGTGAGGACATTGCCCAGGCGCTTAATGGCCCGCTTCCGCAAGTTGCAGACAAAGAAGTGATCGAAGGGTTTCTGTACATCACCCGACCTGTTGATGATCTGGTCGTCGAAGCCGTGTATTCGTATTCGTCTGAGATTGGGTCACTTGGTGGCGAGCCACGCAATGAGGGAGGGATCGGCGTTGGGGGTTCTATTCATGTCCAAAGCATAGAACCCAAATCCTATAGGGTGCAATTTGTAATTGACAGAGAAGTTCTTGATCCTCCATTTAAGCTTCGCCCTTGAAGGGCTGACCAGTTACGAAAAGAGTCCACAGCCATCTAAGAGGAGGCAGGTCGCACATGAGAAGAACTCTTTAGAGCTCCTATCGCGACTCTGCCTCCGACCTTTAAAAAAGGGGACTCTCTCTGACGGCTCTCCACAAAATCTAGGCAAAGGAAACATTCTCTTTTTTGTTACCGCATGCACCCTCGTAATCCCTTACGGGGCCACCTAAGCGGATTCATGCTATACTCAAGGCCCAATCGCTTTCCAGTCCATTGCTTTCAGACCTGTCGACCTATCGGTGTTCCTCGACTTACGCATTGTCAAATGGCCTCGACTTCTATTCCAGAAAAATGAGAATGCCCCCTTTTCCTCAGGGAACACGCCCGCTTTTCAGACAACAGAAGTGAGAATGGACCCGTCAACAGATTCTCTGATGCATTCTCGTTCTAGCAAAAAGGCCTTTTGAAACACCTATTCTCTGAAGTGACTACTGCTATCCCTCTTCTTGGCCCTGTGCTCTTAGAAAATCAAGAACGCTCTCAGACCACTGAGTGAGGTTTTCAAGATGCGCAAAATGACCACATTTTTGAAATACCTTGACGCGAATATTCTTACCCGGTGCGATATTTGGAAGCGGGAAGCGCATATCGTTTTGTCCATGGAGAACAAGAACCGGAAAATTCTGCTCCATCAGCCAGGGTGTGTAATTCGTTTGATCAAGTGTGAGTAAACCAGCTTGAAGAGCCATTCCCCACTCACCGGAGAAGTTCACCTTTTGTACGATCTTCTCAATCTCACTGACTTTGTCCAGATCATAAACATCCAGGGGGCAGCTGGTTGATCGCCAGCGTTTCCGTTTTTTCAGCCGGTGAGAGATCCGATCTGGCGAACACCTCCTGCATTGAGGGGGTGCTGTCCAGTCGAACCCGATGTTCAGGGACTATCGTTCTTTCTCTTTGCGGTGGATCTGCGAGGATGGTTGAAGCGAGGACCATGGCCTTCACTCTGTGAGGATACTTTTTAGCAAAACGCAGCAGAATCCTTCCACCGAATGAAAATCCCAGTAACCACGCCTTCGAAATACCTTCTTTATCTAGGAGTTGCACTAAATCTTCTACAACCGTATCGGTACTATATTTTTCCGGAATACCGAATCTGGTTGACCCACCGCAACCCCGGATATCAAACATCAGCACAGGATAATGATCGGCAATCATTTCAAACGGAGGGATCAGGTAATGATGGTCCCAATCGGGTCCGCCGTGAATGACAAGCAACGGGTTTGTCCCGTCCCCCAGTCTCCGCACTAACAGTTCTGCTTCATCTAGCTGAACGTTCTCACTCCCATTAGTTTTTCCCATGCTCATTATTGTTCGATAATCAGTTCGGGAATATAGCATCACGTGCATGCAAGGATTCACAAAATAAACAATGAGTGTACGATTAGAGCCATTTCAACCAGCGAAAGACGCCGACAAGCAGCAGCCCTGACAAGGTTAACGTCACGCAGACAATCATGAACGCGCCTGGATGTTCAGACCCGGGAATCCCGCCGACATTGATCCCCAACAACCCGGTCACAAATGTAATGGGAAGAAAAATACCTGCTAACACGGTGAGGATATACATGGTTTTATTCATTTGCTCAGACAACTTACCTGTCAATTCTTCTTGCATGACGCCCATGCGGTCGCGAGCAGCATCGAGGTCTTCGACATAACGAATAAGGTGATCAGCCACTTCTCGGATTCTCGCACGATGGGTAGAGGTCAACCATGAAAGTGGAGCAAGATGAAGATGTCCTATCACTTCCCGCTGAGGAGAAATATACCGGCGGAGTGAAATGGTCTGCCGGCGGAGAGCGCCAAGCCGGCTGCGAAGCTGGTAACTGGCTTGCCCAATGATCTGCTCTTCCAGGTCATCAATTTCTTCGTCCAACTGGCTGACCACAGGCGCCATACGCTCCATCAGTCGATCGGCTAAGACGGCGAGCAAATCACCAGGCGTTTTGGGTCCCGTGTTCGCTGTGAGACTTGCTTGGATATCTTGAATCGTCATCAGCGGACGGTGCCGCACGGTAATGATACGATCAGGCTGAATATACAGACGAATCGAAATCATATCCTCCGGATCTGCCCCAGGATTTAAATTCACCCCTCGAAGCGTGATGAATACGCTATCATCCAACACCATGCTGCGAGGCCGCGTCTCTTCCTCAAGGAGCGCTTCAACAATGAGAGGACTCAACCCACTTTCCTCCTGAAGCCAGCGTCGACTCCCTGCCCCGGTCCGATCAAGATGAATCCACAATGCCCCCTGTGCGGAAGTCCACGTGTTGATATCATCCCACGTCATCGACTGGCCCCCACCATCTCCATTCAGCCGGCAGGCAAAGACCAGTCCTTGTTCTGTTGTCATACGAGTCCCCTTGTTTTCACATGACCAAGATCGCGCCTTCACATACTTCCATTGTAAACCAAGAGCGGAGGCGTGCCCAGTGGAAAAGTAGGAGACGTGTCTTGTCGAAAGAGAATTCCGGCAAGGCACGGATGCGCCTTCCCAGGTTCCGATACTGTATCCACGTCACAACAGTCATTCCCAGCTCACACATTCACAAACATGAGATATTTGTGCTCGTCCAATGATGTTGGCACAATAGGGGGACCATGTTTGTTTCATAAGACCGCCGTGCCACCCGTTAGAGGGGAGACACGGAACACAGACT
>BQIY01000262.1 GCA_021604265.1 Nitrospirales bacterium | reverse complement strand
TCATAATCTCCCTCCCTTTTTACCCTTAGGCCAGGACCTGAATAACATCTGAGATCCAACCTCCGCTCTTTCTCATGATAGACGTTCACTTGGGAAATCCATTTCTCCCTACCTCCATTTTCACCATTTCCTAGATATTATTCACGTACAGTCACCGAAATGTTACCTGAATGATTGGTATGATCTCCGTCATTCTCAACTCAACACCATGCCTGTATGACGTTAATGAGAACACCCAAGGCCGGCTGACTGCCCTTCCACAGTAACTTCACCGAATCAGGAAAAATAGATCCTTCAATGCTGAAAACTTTCCGAAACCTAGGCAAATGCTGGCTCAAACCTACATGTTCCCTTTTTTATACATTTCTCATAAAACAAAAAAAGTAAGGAAAAACAAAGGTCTATATCAACTCAATCAAATTTAACAAGTTGGCATCTTGGTTGCTTCTTCATACTTGCCTAAAGTTTGTGATGGAACAAACATAAAAGGAACGAACACCATGCCAACTGATACGATTGCCCACTCGATCAAGGAGCCCCTTCCCCAGCCTTCCGCAACACCTCTAATTGGTCAGGGACCGAGTTTTCTTGCACTTTTGGAACAACTACACTTGGTTGCACAAGCTGATTGTCGTGTGCTCCTCATTGGAGAAGAGGGCAGCGGGAAAGAAACATTAGCACGCCGTATTCATCAGGAGAGCATTCGAGGACATACGCCTTTCCACAGACTCAACTGCGCAACATTCCGTCCCAGTAGCTCACAGCACCCCTTACAAATTTTGAGCGAACAGACCGACTCTCACTCATTAGACCACAAGGAACAGACGATCGACCTCAGCCAGGGGTGCACATTGTATCTTCATGAAGTTGGCACACTGACGCCAGAGGCCCAAACATGGCTTCTTCGCATCCTGTTAACCATAGAAATGGAATTGTTAAATCAACCGAACTCTGCCCCTGAGGACCAGATTCGGATTATTGCCGGAACATCGCAACACTTACAGGAAGAGGTGACCAAAGGCCAATTTCGAGCAGAACTGTTCTATCGCCTTAATGTCGTTCCTCTACATATTCCGCCTCTTCGTCATCGACCTGAAGACATTGAGGCATTCGCCTTACATTTTGTCAAAATGTATGCGAAAAAATATGACAAACGCATTGACCGAATAAGCAGCCAAACCTACCAGACTTTCACCGACTATAGCTGGCCCGGAAATATTACAGAAATGCAGTACCTGCTTGAAAAAGCGACAATCTTATCAAAAAATGGCATCGTTCATATTGAACAGATTGCCCATGATCCTCAAAATTCTCCCCTTCATTCCTAGAAGAGGTCTTTTTGCATAGACTCCTCATGCATAGATCAACTCTGCCCTCTTCTACTGCCTGCTTTTATGTGATTTGCTAATCTGGGACATGAAATAAGCAGCCGGCAAGGCTTAACCCAATAAAGAACTTCTATTCGTCGAACTTTCTCCTGAAACTTTAGAAAATAAGTCAAGACAGGATTGAGAGACAGGAAAGAAAAGAAAGGGGACTAGAGCGTCTCTCGGATTTTCATGCCGCGATACCCGCTTTCAAGCACTTTCTTGAAAAACCGAAGAACATCGGCTAGATCAAACCAAAAGCCACAATTGATACAACGCGCATGAATCCGCTGAGCGAGGGTGGCATAATGACGTTCCACCAACATGGTTCCTTGGCATTTCAGGCAAGTCATAAGAACAACAATTGCAGGACAATTCCTAATAAATCTTGATACGAAGACGCACTATCACCCTACATCAAAACCGGTAGTATCCGTCAACCCTGCCCAACCCCTCGCCCCCTATTGCAGCCCACTCTGTCCCTTATCGGAGTCGGTTTAAGATCACCGCAACACATCCTGCAAGCAGCCCTCCGCCCAAAATGGTCAATGCCGTTGATAGGAGACCTTCAAACGTTGTTGAAGACGGTGACCCATAGACAAGATCTCTGACCCCTCCCTGAACAAGGAGCACCGAGAACGTTGTCAGTGACCCCATTCCAAACCACCAAAGAAATGTTCGCACGTTTTCCTTTTATGGGATAATGCTTGTATGACCTAAGATGCGATCATTGCGAAGATTCAGCATAGATACAGCGAAAGGAATATCTAAAAAAATTTGTAGATTGGTCAACAGGATTATTGATGGAAAAAACGCGGACGGGGACCATTGGGTTGAGGTTCGCGGCACTCCCGTAAACGCTCTGCGGAAAACAGCCTTGGCCTGCTTCCTCAAGTTACGCTGATCTGTGCCCACAGACCACAAGGTTGCCTGAGACTGTAACGAAGCACCAAGAACCTGTCAAGAAAGAGGAATGGCCTATTCAACGCTTAAGACTGCGGCGTTGCTGATGCCTCAAGATTGCCTCGAGACTTCAGGCCATGATGGAGAAAAACCGAAACACTATTGGCTGCATTATTCGCGATGGCTAAACCTGGCTGCTCATTTCGTCCTGCAGCCACAACTAACGAGGTCAAGGCGAACGGACCATAGGGCGTAGAGTAATGCTTGGGAGGATAGTGAAAGGTGCCATCGCCTTTCCCAAATAACAACGACATACTTCCTGACTGAATATTGACTACCGCCACATCTGACAATTTATCACCATCAAAGTCATAGGCTAATCCGTGATTCGGCCCGGCATCACCACCAGAGTCTTTGCCTTCCTGAAATGTTCCGTCTCCGTTTCCAAGAAACACGGTAATCGTATTCATCTCTCCGTTGACAACTAATAAATCCAGGTTTCGATCACGATTAAAATCTGCGAATGAGACCCCAAGTGGCCGCTTGCCTGTACGATAATCTGTCGGCGACTCAAAGGTACCATCACCGTTTCCCGGCCAGATAGACACAGCATGGCTCATTGGCCCTCCATTACTCACAGCCAAATCAAGATGTTCATCGCCATTAAAATCCGCCGTCTTCACAGAAGTGGGCGTATCGCCATATTCGTAGAGTGCTCCAAGTCGAAACTTCCCGGTCCCCATGCCCAACAGGACTTGAAGCTTATCATTCCTGAGCGCCACAACCAGATCAGGCAACATATCCTCATTATAATCACCATATGCAATGTCCACTGGCGTTCGATGAACAGGATAATGCGCCCCACGCGTAAATCTCCCATTCCCTTCTCCCAGAAAGATCACGACTTGATTGCTGCCGGAGCAAGCAACGGCAAGATCCATCCGTCGATCCATATTGAAATCCACAACCGCTAAATTTCTTGGTTCTTGGCATGCCTGCACCGTCCGTTGCTCTTGGAAGCTTCCATCACCATTGCCCATAAGCACAGACAATGAATTTCCCTGAATATTACTCGTAATAAGATCGGAAAACCCGTCACCATTCAAATCACCCGACTTAATGGATGTTGGGTTTTTTCCTACAGGATAGGTTTTATATAAATAAACGAGGTCCGGAGGAAGATAGGTTTCCTGCTTTGGACAACCCAGAGTCACGAATACACACAGCAGCAGCAGAGAAGAACGAATCATGAATGGACGACTGGCTCGGGCTGATAGGACAACCCACAATCCGAACACTCCCTTTGACAGGCATCGACAGAAATAAACAACGGCATGAGCTTTCAATGACTCGCCATTCAATCGGTCCCCAGTATACGACGTTTCCTGGGCCTTGTAAAACCTGAGCTTCCCGTATCGACCCATAAAACTCAGGCTCAATAGTCATAAAGAATCGTCCCTGGTCATATTGTTAGACCTATGACTTGGAGACAAGCCAAGGAATGTGGTATAGAGATGATTCTAAAAATTGAGAAGGAGGGTACTGATGTCTGATAACAAAAAGAAAAAAATTGACCTAAGCATGTACGGTGTCGCCGAAATTATGAAGTGGTGTGTTGACCGTAATAATGGCCGAATCCCAGGCGTGGATACCGAGGTCTTCAAGAAAATGAAAGAAGCATTGCTTGAACGGCCCAAAGCCGGTGATTACTATGTACTCGACAATTTCTACAAATCCCGCAAGACCTTTGAGTTTACTCATGAAGAGGTTGTGATTATTGACCGATGCTTGTACGACATCCCCAATTTTGATGGCGCACAATTACCTCAAATCCGGTATAAATTTTGGCCGTCACAAGAAGAATTGGCTGCATCTACTGCCTGAACATCTACAAAGAGAAAGACTTCACTGATCGCTCAGAAGTCTTTCTCTTTTTTTCGTCCCTACCACCATTGCCATTCTTCTGTCACCAAGACGTGAATGCCTAGAACAAAATTGGTCAAGCCATGAGCAAGAATACATGGCCAAATCCGTCTGGTCTGGTACAGCAACACATTGTACAGCGCCCCCGCCATCATGCCAGCCAGCCAGAGATTATGCTCGAGGCCAAATAAGACCACTGTCGCAGCAAACGAGCCAATGGTAAACGTGCCCAGTGGCACGACGTGAAAACGATTATCGATAATCCAGCGGATAAGAAAAGAGCGCCAGAAGAGTTCTTCCATCACTGGGACCACGATCGATGCCCCGAACAACCGAAATCCCACCAAGAACATGGCCATGCTCTGTTCATGCTCAAAGGGGTTATACTCAGTCAGTTCACCCTGAATAGCCCAGGACCAATCCATTCG
>BQIY01000261.1 GCA_021604265.1 Nitrospirales bacterium | reverse complement strand
TATGGGAATCACAGCTGGTTCTATGTTCCCAGGCCTAGACGGTGCATGCGAGCAGTTGAAAGAACAAAACTTTGAAATCTAGCAATTCCCCATATTCCGTCTTTCATTTTATTCTATTACACTTTTATAGACTCAGATCTATTTTTTTAATCTAAGTATCCCCTAAAAAGGGGTGAAGACGCTTTCTTCATGATACAGCATTTTATGTATTTGGATTGTACCGTAGAGTTTTTAGCTGTCTTTACTTCGCTTCCGTACCTAGATTGTAAGGCAACTCACGTCCCAATATTTAACAGCTCAAATTTGCTGCTAATGTTTTCCAAACGATAACCGTCTCGCTGTTGAACCTATTCTATATTTATATCATGAAGCAAGCATCCCGACCCCATAAACGAAATATGCCGATAAAGCATGGAGTTCTTTTGACTGTGCGTGCCTCGCCGTCGCTCACAATCGAAACATTCGCGAAGCCTTTGCCTTTGATGTCCACTTCATCAAATGGTCAGCGCCGGATTGATTTGAGTTCCATCGATGGGCGACCCCCCCTGATACTTTAAGCCGTTCCCAAATTAACCTCATAAAACTAGATGCTGACCCCCAATACTGTGTGGATAATGATGCTTCTTGTCATTCGAAATTTCATGTGTCAGGCATGTCACCCTGGCGAATTCGTTCGAGCTATGATTGCACGGATCCTTAGTGAGCAGATTGAAGTCCAGCTTTGACCAGATAGGTGGAGCGTTTCATTCCTTGCGCCGCCGCCGCTGCATCAATGACTTGTAATTCGCGTTCAGTCATCGTCAGATTTACGCGCACTGTTCTGTCGGGCTGTTGAAGGTTTACTAAGAACGCCACGCCGTCGGCAAACTCTGGTGATTGCATGATGGTTTCTAGGCTTGAAGGCTTGGGAATATCGTCACCGTCTTCCTGCAATCCTTCTACATGCAGGGCCAGTGCTTCAGTGGCCATATCCTTTGCGTCATCGACGGTTCGCCCTGCTGTGATACAGCCTGGGAAATCAGGAAAGCTTACGCCGTAGTGACTCCCGTCGTCTTTGTGGATAATCGCAATATAGTCCATTGTTTTCTGCCTCCCTTCGTGGAGTGGTCTATCTCAGAACAAGGCCGCTCTGTTTTTCAATACTTTTCAGCGTTCCAATCGGGATTTCCCGTTTCGGGTGAGGAACGGTCACTCGGCCCTTTTTACTGGAATGGGTAAATTGGCTGTGACTGCCTTTTTGGGTAACTTGAACCCATCCGTCTTTTTCGAGTGCTTTGATAATGTCCTTACTGTTCATCGTGTTCTTCGTCTTACATTAGAATACACACGAATGCGCATTAATGCAAGAAGGTATACGTATAAAAACTACATGCACCCATATTCTAAAACGAAGTGCACCACGATATCCCTATGTAACAGGAGGTGGTGTATGGGCAAGCATGACAGTCATTTTGATCATAAAGAACGGACACTTATCTATTGGGGGCGGAAAGAAGATCTCAGCTTCCGCGAAATGGGGCGCCGCTTGCGGCGTAGCCATACGAGCATCAGTCGCGAATTGAAACGGAACCGCTGGTGTGGCCAGGCGTATTGACCCCGCGGAGCCCAGCTCCTGGCGGGCTACCGTCTTCGAAACTCGTGCACGGCGAGCGCGCCTCAAATCCAATCAAGTGCGAACGTATGTGCGGCAGAAATTACACATTGGGTGGACTCCCGAATTGATCGCGGGGCGCCTCCAGCAGCAAACGGAGCTGCCGATGGTGCGTCACGAAGCCATTTATCAATAGATCTATGCTGTGGCCCCCGACTTGATTCCTTGCTTGCCCCGCCACCCTCCCACACGAAAACCGAAGCGGCTTTATCGGAAGACCGGCGAGCGCATCAAGAACCGCTAAGATTTCGAGCGACGCCCGAATGTCGTGACCGCGCGACGGGCATGTGGCCACTGGGAAACCGATATGCTTGTAGCGGGGGACCGCATGCATGGGTTACATGTCTTGGGCGAGCGTAAGAGCCGGTTGACGTATATCAGCTTCCTGGAAAACAAGACGGCGGCGACGCAACAGGTGATCCGTCGAAGACTGAAAAGGTATCCAGACACACTCAGACAATCTCTTACCTATGATAATGGGAGTGAAAATGTCTGTTATGAAGCCAGCAATGCGGTCTTGGGCACAAAGTCATTCTTCAGTGCCCCGTCACAGGCGGGAGAAGGGGAGTGTTGAGCAGGTCAATTGACTTATTCGACGGGTCTTGCCTAAAGACACGAATTTTTCGCTGACTTGGACAGCGATCCATCTCATGTCATTGAACGGTTGTTGAACTATCGTCCACGGAAATGCTTAGACTATCGCATGCCGTATAAAATTTCTTGAGAAACCCCGTGGTGCACTTCATCGTTGAATGTGGCAGCAATCATTCTTAAGAACATACCAGCCTCTCTTCGATCATTCATCTCTCTTCACCAATGCTTGTAGGTCGCCGCGAAAACTCAAATCATCGAGCCGTTAAAATGTGAAGAGATGAAAACTTTCTTCACCTGGCTTAGTTTCGAGTGGTGCCCAGGAACCGTGGCGGGAATATTCACGGATTCGATCTCTATTCAATCTCAAGATGTCCCCTCCTGTGAAATGCCGCGAGGGTTTTTTCGTTGCTTCCGTTTTGTGTTGACCCAATAGTTCACGTTTTACCCATGACGGCAGTTTAAGCAATGACTGTACAGACGGAGAATCAAAAGGGTAGTCATCGGAAAGACTTTTCCTCTCCGCGCCTACCGCCGCCTGAACCGTACTCAGCAAAAACAGGATGATCGGAATTGCCATGGACAATTGTTTGGTTGTTTTCATGATTTATCCTTTCATATTCCCAATGCCGTTCAATTTGTGACACGCTCTGCTCATGTCGGTGATCAATACGCCTACCATAAATTAGAATCCCTAAAAATGTGGCTGTTTGCTAGAAAGACTATGCGCCTTTGGCGTATTCCCTGGTTTGTTCCCAAGGGTGATACCCGACAGGAATTGAGTAAAACTTGATGGGACCGATTTCATGCGGCTCTTGTAAAGTTCTCGTATGGATATAATTGTTTGACAATTCAGTCCCAGCTCCATTTGCCCCCAGTAAGCCTAAGGCCTTCATGATTTTCCTCTGCTCCAGCTGCAGCCAGATATATCCCATCAGGCAACCTATAAAGAAACCACCCATCGTAAAAATAACAAAAATTCCAAAAAAATTAATTACGTCCAATGGTTCCCAGTTCATGTTCTGCCTCCTTTGTCTCACGGTCGTTTGTTTGCCAATGTTTCTATACTCGAGCAATTATGGCGCCAAACCGAAGACAACCTTCAAGAAGGGTGAATAACCATTATTTTCAACCTATTATATTTTTTGGCTATTGCATCATGAGTGTCTGGAATGATCGGCAGTTGAGGCACCTCGCACAAAGCGTTGCGTGCATATCCGCTCAGCGCTTCTTCAAAGTCCTACGACATTCTCATAGAAAATTAGAATCGTCCTTGTGCCACAAAAATTTTGGAAAGGAGGATGACGAACATCAAGCGCGGATTCATACAATACGTGAATTCTTCAAACCCTTATAATGGGGTACGGTGCTGTGACGGCCCAATCCATTTTCTCGAAAGAATGTCACCGATGAAACACTATCACCACTTATGCAACGAAGTGCGGTTGTACATCGGGCAGGCCCGACGGGAAGGGGAAACGCAAAAATAAATTTCCGATGCACTTGGCCGTCATCCCTCGATGCTCTGTCGCGAACTCAAACGGAATACCTACATTTTTTAACCTCGTGCTTTTCTCCAACTCGCAACTATCCAGAAAGAGTTCTCATGATGAGTTATGACTTTTGGAGTTTGGATGCAAGCTCCTGTGTCATTAAGGCAATCTTTTTATATCAATCGTTAGATTCGATGACAGGTTGATCGGATACGCACAGGTTTGGTGGTGTGAATACGAACGACTTCAGGTCCTGTGCTGAAAGTATCTATTCGATGGTTGTGAACGAACGTATTGAATTATTACTGCTTTCTCGTGATTGCCATTTGAACACTGTTGGGTTCTGGGTGGAGAACGATTTTTGCATTTTCAAAACATCAAAACCCACGTCGATGAGTGTTCAAAATTTGTCCGGACGAAACATAGCTAAAACATGCAAGTCAATGAGAGGTGAGACCATGGACTCAATGGCCGAACTAGGGATTATTGCAGTTGTCGTGATCGTGGCTTGGGCGCTGATCAATCTCTTTAGCTTTTTGGGCTCTGTGACTTTCTCGTAGGAAAACGTAGCTTCAGTTTAAAAGGCTCGAAAGGCTGAGTGAGTCTTTTCTCTTTCCTTCAAGAGATTAGGCGTGGTCATGTCGAGTCACAATTCGCCCGCCTTCAAAGTAATCAGAATGACCCATCGCAACAGGGTTTTCAGTTCATTCCACAAAATCTTCGAAGCTCCGCCACTCCTTGAATGCTCTACTAACTTCCTGTCAGTTGCCATGACCTACATCATTAATAGACATTATATCGGAATTCGTTTGAACGAGATGTGGTAACCCCTAGCTTTAGGGTGTTATCTGGCTACTCGGAGTATGAAATCAAAAAGTTTGAACAAAGGGAAGATGT
>BQIY01000260.1 GCA_021604265.1 Nitrospirales bacterium | reverse complement strand
TGGACAACAAGAACAGAAGGCAAGCCCTGGACCATGGCTTGATCAAACGCCGATTCCGTAGCCTCGACCGCTTCATCAACAGCCTTGCCTCTCAGGTCCACCTTAAAAGAAGGCGTAACGATATGAGCCGTACGATGCGGGGTGGGAGCCCGGGAAAGACCCGCCGCGAGTTTGTGCGGATTTCGGCTTGGCCTTTTTAACGTTGACTGTTGAGATAATGCGTGAGCATGACCGACACCGTGCAAAAGACTGGCATCGACAGAAATCACTTTCTCTCCCACGCGAACCGTTACCCGTAACTTCTCCTCAACAGGCTCTAAGAGAATCCCGGTTGTCCCAAGGTTTTTGATTTCGACCAGATCCCCTACCGCGACACGATGGAGTGGAATGGATTCATCAGGTATGAGCAACGACTGGTTGTCTTGCTGAAGAGTCGAGAGCCTCTGCTGGACTAATTTGGCAGCAGGTAGAGTTGATTCTTTTTTGAGACGCTCAATCATCTCGTTAATCCGCCGTTTCGCTTGGGAGAATTCTGCTTGAAGGTCTTTTCGAATTTTTTGACGGTCTTGGCGTTCTGACTGACGCAACCGCTCTTTGGTGTCACGGACTTCTTGCTGGTACTTCTCAGCTTCTATCCGTAGGGTAGTCGCCCGGCTCAATTCTTGATCAAGTCGATGTTGCGTATCCTGCAACTGCTGAAATACACCTTCTAGGTCCTGTTCTTGTCCCTGCACCAATGCTGACGCATGGGCGACAATACTTGAATCCAATCCAAGTTGGCCGGCGATTTCCATTGCGGAAGACCCTCCAGGCAGACCTTCGAGCAAGCGGTACGTCGGGGCCAATGTCCTGAGATCAAATTCATGACTCGCATTGACAAATCCAGCCTTTCGTAACGGAAGAGTCTTTAAAGAATGATAATGAGTCGTGACCACCACTTTGAATCCATGCTCATGAAGACAACAGAGCAGTGCTTCTGCAATGGCGGCGCCTTCAAGTGGGTCGGTGGCGTTTCCGATTTCATCAAGCAGCACCAGCGACGCAAGTTTCTCTCCCTGCGAGATGGCTTGGGCGTCTTCTAAGAGTGCAATCATGTTGGTGATATGGGCTGAAAAACTGGATAGATCCTGCTGTAAATCCTGCGCGTCGCCGATATCGGCATATATTCGTTCAAAAATCGCCATCTCGGAACTTTCGAGACAGGGCAGATGAAGACCGGTCCTCGCCATAATGGCAAACAGCCCAAGAAGCTTTAAGGTGACAGTTTTTCCTCCGGTATTTGGGCCTGAAATAATATACACATGACTCTCATCAGTCAGATGAATATCATTTGCCACAACCTGCGGTTTATTGAGAGCAAGCAACGGATGACGAGCTTGCTTAAGGACAATATGCTGTCGAGCATTCAATGTCACAGCATTGGCATTCATCTTCATACTCAGACGGGCTTTGGCACCCAGGCTATCGAGACGTTGCAATATCGCAACGTTGTGTGAAAGAGACAAAACGTGAGCCGCCACCATGCCCGAAAGATCATGTAAGATGCGTGCAATCTCTTGTTTGACTTGAAGGTCTGCAATTTTGATTGCATTATTGAGCTCAATAAAATCTTGCGGCTCTATAAAAACGGTCGCACCACTACCGGAAATATCATGAACAATGCCGGGAACCTGATGCTGCATTTCGGCTTTCACCGGAATGACATAGCGATTTTCTCGTTCAGCAAAGTACTTCCCCTGAAGAAGATCTTCATGGTCATGAGAAGACAAGAAATGCTCAAGCCGCTGGCGTATCCGTTGCCGATCGTGATGAAGACTTTGTAAGAGATGATGAAGTTCCGGACTCGCGGTTTCTCGGATATGGCCTTCATGATCAACACATTGCACAATAGCGTCATAGACCCATACAAGCGGTTCAATCCCTTGAACGAGGGCATGAAGGATGGGACATGATTCCTCAAAGTCCTCAAGGGTCTCGACTACGTCCCGACACAAGCCCAACATGACTGAAAGATGAAACAGTTCAAGACCTTCAAGTTGCGCACCTTTTGACGCACGCCCCAAGACGTCTCCAATATCTTCAAAGGCCAGAATGGGAAAAGGCGTGGAGCTTTCCAGGATGAGGCGCATTTCTGTCGTCTCTTGTTGCCGAATCCTGGCAGTGTCGAGAGAAGTTTCGAGAGGCAACCGTTGGCAATAGTCTGCGCCCGTTGAGGACTGTGCATAGGAGGCGAGTGCCAAAAGCAGTTTGTCCCATTCCAGGACACGTTGGGCTTGATGCTGAAGAACGTCAGGTGACATAGGAAAGAGTGTACTATGTTTGATAGCGAAAGATGTAGCGTTAGCCTCAGAAGATCGACCTATTCATTGTGATACCGATTACCCTTGCTTAAGAACAAGTTATTCTTGGCATGTCAACATAAGGACAAAGACAGAAATGCGGGCAATGGATTATTCTGACGTTGAAGGCTGGGGGAGAGATTGATTGAGATCCTTCAGGGTCTTGAGGATATTTGCACGGATATCCTGCCAGGTATGCTCACTGCTATTGCGTAATTTCTCAACTTTTGATAGGAGATCGACTTTTTTCTCTTTGAGTGTTTCCAGTTTTTCATTCAATTGGGACTTTGTTAATTCATGAAAGTCCGTACTTTTTTCTCGTAACGTTTGGACTTTTCCTTCTAAAGCCTGCAATTGTTTTTGTACGTACCGTTCAAATTCTTGCTTTTCTTCCATTGCCGTGGCGAGGTTCTGATTCAGGACACCCGAGAGACCCTGCTTCGACGCTGTTGGGGGATTTTCAGCGGCATAGACAGGATACACAAAACCACACACCTGAATTACGGCAATCAGAAAACACGCACACGTAGGCTTGATGATGACTTGGGGTCTTCCAACGGGTTCTGTCATAATACGGCTCATAGGAAATACACAATAACCGTCCTCCATATATCGTATCACAGGGAATCCGTATTTCACAGACTCGAGGTACGGAGCAACGTCACGGATTGATATGGACGCTCATTGTTAAATGAGGTTTTTTGAGAAAGGTTGCCGCAATGACTCAAGACGAAGCAAGATCGTATTTACATTATTTACTGACGCTGAATCTTCGAAGAGAAGAGGCCTTTGGACCGCTCGCCCTGACCTTCATTAAAGAACAGGACCTGTCAGAATTGAGACTGGAACCTGAAGAACAATTCAATCTGATCATGGCCACGGCCCAGGCATTCGCTGCCGAACCCAAACGCTATACTCTCAAGATGGAAATGCTGCAGCGTGCCATGAAACTCCTGCCGCACACACGATATCACGATCCGGAATTTGTCATGGAGTTAGAACACGATATTCGAAAAACTCAAGCTGACTTGACGATGTACACTGAAGCCATGAAAACGCCACGGTCACAAAGCCAGCGCCAGCGTCTGATTGTGGAAACCGATGCCCCTCGCTATTTTCTGGATATTGCGCAAAAACGAGCCTCCTCCTATTATCAACAGAAATACCGTCTTTCCAAGGAAGCCAAAACCGCTCAACACTTTGGCGGAGCACCGAAAAAATTTTCCCCGGACAATCAAGCCGTGCACACAGAGTTTCCTGGAGCCTGTGCGCCGTTTATGGCCGTTCGGTCAAATGCGTTTCACATGATGCTGCCCTTTGACCTAAAAATCAGTCGCGACCCAAGCGATCCGTTAGAGGCAGGAGTCCGAATTTTCTATGCCAAAACGGGATATTCTTTTCCTCTACGATATGAGATGGGCAAACTTTGCAGCTATCATGATGGACAAGTCCTGAATATTGACTTACACGATCCGCACCTCCTGTTCGTGTCCGTTTCACGTGTGAACGATCCAGAATTTCAATCCCAGGCGAGACAGGAAGATCCTAACATTCCTCCAGAATTTGCCTATCCTGTATCCGTCCTAGAACAGACCGGCAGTCTTGGCCCGTTTATTCAAATCGCCTGTAATTTTAAGGTCTGGTTTGATGCCTCCGTCGTGTCGCTATTAATACAAGGCGCACCAGATCTCCACGAGTATGGGGTTCAGGGGGGAGCAGGCTTGATGACGAGAAGTTACGCCTCAGACAAGGTCGAGACGTATGCCGAATCCTTTTCCCAGCCATGGCAGGAAGGCTTGAGCTTTAATTTTGTCAATCTCCACCTGCAGTTGCCGCCTGGAGCACCGAGTGCAATGATTCCCCATAGCACACCAATTTTTTCAGTGTTTCCAGTGTTGAATCGCCAATCATATCGATTCGAAGATCGAGCACAACTTGATTAAACACGATGAATGGATTCCAGAAAATTAAAGTAAAACATTAACAAACGATTATTCACGTAATGTTCAGAACTTGCCCGCTCAATATGCTCTTGATTTTTCTAATAACCTGGAATAGGCTTTACTGAATATTCGAGGTCAGGACGACTTGTTTATTGCCAGCAACCTCAAACCTATGGTAGCGTAATATCATAGATGGATGACGATGGCCCTAGAATTTATGCTCTGTCAAACGGACTGAGCATTCTTATTAATTCCACATCACTTTCCCTGGCTACTATTCCCCATATCACAAAATTTCCCAGAACGGTGGGTACATCCACCCAGCACCCGTCTGTCTTATTGATTCGTCCTTGCTGAGATTATGGATATCCT
>BQIY01000259.1 GCA_021604265.1 Nitrospirales bacterium | reverse complement strand
GCAACTTTATCAACCTGAGGATGAGCAGCGAGAGCGGCGCCTGCCGTCTCTCCAAAGCCGGTGACCATGTTCACCACGCCGTCCGGAAAACCGGCTTCGCAAATTAATTCGCCGAGACGAATCGCTGAAAGTGGGGTCTGTTCGGCAGGTTTGAGAACAATCGTGCATCCTGCTGCGAGTGCGGGGCCGAGTTTCCATGCCGCCATGAGCAGTGGAAAATTCCAAGGAATAATCTGTCCGACGACGCCAACAGGTTCGCGGAGCGTATAGGCGTGATATTGCGCTCCTGGAGTAAACGGGACTGAAATGGGAATGGTATGGCCTTCCAATTTCGTGGTCCATCCTGCCATGTATCGAAACAAGTCAATGGCTAATGGAACATCGGCTACACGTGCTACTGTTAACGGTTTGCCATTGTCCAACGTTTCAAGTTGGGCGAATTCCTCGAGGTGTGATTCGAGAAGGTCGGCCAGTTTCCAGATCAATTTTCCGCGCTCTGACGTCGTGATTCGACGCCAGGGTCCCTGATCAAAGGCTGCACGCGCGGCTTGCACCGCGTTGTCGATATCTACCTGGCCTCCTTCTGCTATATGAGCCAGAACTTCACCGGTTGCAGGATTATACGTTGGAAATGTTTTGCCGGATGCGGCTTCGACCCATTGGCCGTTAATCAGGAGTTTACTCGGTTGTGCCACAAAGTCATGTACGCGGTCATCAATACGAAGTTCTGCAGTTGCAAGACTCATGATAACGCCTCCTCATTAATGTGGTAGATGGGGAAATGATTGTCTTATGGATGATTCGGCATGGACTAGCGAGAATGGTGGTGCTGTCTTCCATTTGGGCATATTGGGCATAAGACATTATGGCTCCATGATTCTCTGTCCTGCAAGAGGGAGGTCTTGCGTCACCCGCGGACTTGAATTGACCGCAGTTCGATGCCAGGAACATGTCTCGTTATACGATAGAAAATGCCCGTGCTGCCCGTCATGGCGGCATGGGGAGCTACGGCAAATTTCGCGGAGAAGCCATTGATGTTTGTCAGTGTGTAAAGGAGCATTTCCCCAGGGAGCAATGCTTGTAAGGAAATCATATCTATCGCGTATTATGGTTTTGACGATGGGTGCTGTCGCTTGAGGAATTGATCCGCTAAATCTGTATTTTGGTAAATGACGCTGAGGATGACGACTCCATATTTTCGTCTGCTGACCTGTAGGAGGACTTGGCCATTTTCGAAGGCAGAGGTCAGCTGAGCCGATTGTTCGTTTTGAAAAGCTTCGATCTCACTGTGTTGTAAATCATAGGCGACTTGATATTGATCCTGTAAGCGGATTTGAAGTTCTTCATACAACTCATTCGTAAATCTTCCCATGTCAATGGAGATTTTTGTAAGTGTTTGGGGCGTATGCGCGTTGGTCGTTTGTAATGAATATCCCGGCTGTAAGTAACGATTTTTTCCTGCCAGTTCGTACAGGCATTCTGAGGACGTGGTGCAGTGCTCTAAGGCCTGTACGTCATGTGCGGTCATGCCAAACTTGAGATCTCTAAATCCTTGAATGATTTCGGAGTACGCGAGGCTTGGTAGAAAAACCAGGCCTATAAAAATCCATCTGATAATGGAATTGCGCGAAGGATGAGTTGCGAACATAATGATCTCCCCCTTTTATTCATGTATAACGATTGTAGGCATGCCTTTGGCGAATGATGTTGAGTAGTGGTGATTTCTGAACAATCCCTGACCATATCAGAGTCTGCTCTTTGGAAGCGACAGGTCTTAGTCTGAGGAGGGAAAAGATGTGAGGCGTGAGAAAAGGAGGGACGGATCTAGCCGATAGAAGGCTTCACGTTTGCGTTGAATTTTCGAGGGAAATCAAATATCCCAGTGCAGATCGTTAAGCAGCCACCAGGGGCGCCGGTGATAGCCCTTTCCCTCCATGCAGGATTCAATTTTTGGTTGTAATTCGTCGTGGTTCAGTGCATGGTTTTCAGGCATTTCTCTGACTTCTTCGGCGCAAGTCAATTGTTCATACGGGGAAACTTCACGGCCATCCGGTTTCATCCAAGCTGATCTCGAACATCCGGTCAATAACAGACCGAATATCAAGATGATGCCGATCCAGATGGTGCCAGTGAATCTTGAAGGGTACACGAAAGTTCCGGAACTATTCATGACAGTGTTCACTCCTTGATGTCTGACACAGATCCAATCAATACGCTTCTTCTTCGCTTTTGAGGCTCATCCAGGATTACATGGATGAAGGAGTGCCCGAAAATGAGTGGTGATATGATCCAAGACGATTGTTCTGGGTTGTTGGAGTCATAAGCATATTATGGAAATAAGTGCAAGGGAGATGAAGCGGGTAGGGAGCTCTCTGAAACACATATCATATTAAAAATGAAAACCGAGAATGGGTTCCTTTTAATATAACATAGTTTATGGAGAAATCGAAACGAATTTTTGGCAAGCGAGGAGTTTGTCTAGGGGTATTGAGGATGAGAAGGCGAGGGCCATTGGTTCTGATCATGTGGTAATTGAGGCATTGATCGGCCTGGTACAGTGGGATCTAACTGATCATCAAAGGGTTCATCAGGATGCGGTCTATCTGAGAGCGGTTGCTCAGAGGGGTCGTTGGTATTTTCGTATCCAAGATTTTCAAGACAAAGCGTTCGATAAATTTCTCGCTGCCGTGGAGTCTGAGCGATTCCGTATTTTTCCTCGCGCACTTCCTGTATGCAGTGCTCATTGTCTTCTGATGAGAGTGAAAACCCTTCGCGTGTTTGCCAGGTGCCTTCAATGAGTTCAGGAGGAATGCGGTCTTTGACCTCAGTACAGAGCCACCAGGTATCGCCCCATGTTCGGTCTTCCAGGTATTCATTCGTGAGGTTGTTGCACGTCATCCAGTCAGTCGATTGTCCAAGTAGGAAATCTAAACGATTCCAAAATTGCGTGTACACGGCTGGCCCCTCTGGCCGTTCGACTTCAGTGGTTCCCGTTATCCATGTTTCTTCACTCGTCACGTCTAATGTCACGGTGGTGCCTTGAGGCGTTTTTTGGGTTTCGACTGTCCAGGTGTCTTTGGCTTCAACGAACGTGAGGCCGATTTCGAGGCCATGAGTCCTGGTGGCAACGAGACGTTCCTGGGTTTGGGTTCTCTGGTAGGTTTGATCGTCTACCAAAAAAAATAAATCAGATACGGCCGGAATGATGGTTTCAGGTGAAAGTGCCGGATAGGATTTGGTGGTCAGTTGCTGTGCTTCTTTCGGAGCTAATGATCGTGTTGTACACCCTGATACGAGCAATAGGATCAGGCAGATCCATAAGCACTTCGTGAAATAGGTGATGTATTTATTCAAGGTAGATGGAGCCTTGTGGTGTCTGATCTGCGTATTAGTGTTTGACGAAACTGAAAGGACGAATGGCAGTCTAGCCCTGTCGCAACTCAAGCTTATGGTTTCTTGTGTTTCCAGTCATTATTCGTTACGTGCAGTCAAAATATACAAGAGTGTGGACTCTAAGACAAACTCTCTGCTTAGGGATAGACTTTCCCAATTTGAATCCATTTCCCCTTTGGGTTTCTCTTATAGTAAGTCGTTTGTAGGGGATATTTAAGTCGAAATCTCCATCCTCTGCGTCGATGGGTGACGCTAATGACATTGGTGTCTGCTAAACGAATCATTGATGGAAGTGTGGTTTCAATGAATTTTATCCGTCGTCGAGGCCCAAAGAGCGAGGACCGTTCTAAGACAACTTTCCTTCTCTCGTCCTTAAGCTTCACGTCCACTTTTTTGATCCAAAACATGTTTCAAGAAACCGTATAGATGAAGTTGTACAGAATCGATCGCATATGAATAGAGTCATTGTGCTGAGAATCTGCCCTGCATTGTCAAGGGGGCAGCATGGTGAGGGGACTGTAGTCCGAGTGAGTGGTGCGTCACGGTTTGGATAATGTACGTGATCGGCGGAGATTATGATGCGGCTAAGCCCCGATTAATCGCCTCTAAGATTTCAGGGAATGTGTAGGGTTTACTGAGTACGGCAACGGCTCCGAGTTGAAGGGCTTGGCGTTTTACGTCTTCACTGAATTGGCCGGTGTAGATGATGACGGGAGGCGGTAACGGCAAGGTTTCTGGCAATTGTTTTAAAAATTCTAAACCGCTCATATGCGGCATTTGATTGTCGGTCAGAATGAGATCAACAAGATGTCCTTCTTTGAGAAATGTCAGGGCTGGAGATCCCTGCTCGGCTTCGAAGCATTGATGGCCTTGGTGTTCAAGAAAAAGTCGAAGGAGGAACCGCGCAGCCGGGTCATCGTCAATGAGGTAGAGACGTTTGGGTTTTTGAGCGTCTGGTTTGGTGAAGTGGTCTACTGTGTCACTCATAAGGGAAGAGCCGCACGCTCTTTACTAAGGCCGTACCACTTACCGCATGACTTAACATGAGAAGATGGTCAAGACCTCATTGTCTTGTTGAGGACCCTGTTTGATATGTAGGCACGTTCCGTTGAATTCTAAAGAAACTTTTGGTGCCGAAGGCGGGATTTGAACCCGCACACCCCGGAGGGCGCCAGACCCTGAATCTGGTGCGTCTGCCGTTCCGCCACTTCGGCACATGAGAAATGATTATCGTCTTTTACGTGAAACGGGTCAAGATCAAAAAAGG
>BQIY01000258.1 GCA_021604265.1 Nitrospirales bacterium | reverse complement strand
GCTGCGAAAACCATGCTGCCGGTCCTGGGGGTGCCCATGCAATCAAAGGCCTTACAAGGGATGGACTCCTTGCTCTCTATCGTGCAGATGCCGAAAGGTATTCCTGTCGGGACGTTGGCTATTGGCAATGCCGGTGCGGCCAATGCCGGGTTGTTGGCGGCAGCGATCCTTGCGGTGTCGGATACCGGAGTGCGTGATCGTCTGCAAGCGTTTCGCGACGAACAAACGCAAAAAGTCTTAGCCGATCAATTCGTGAGTTAAGTGGAGTCCCGCGACCGCGGCGGTCCTTCAGGTCGATTCCCTTCAAACGCCTGGTTTTTCTTCCAGTCGTTGAAAGCGTGGGATTGCTCTCCCGTCTATCTTTACTTCTTCTTCAAAGAGGTACTTTGGTCGGACCCATAGGCCGTGATCTCCATAGAGTGCACGATAGACCACGAGTTCTTCTTCAGTCTCACTATGCCGAGCACATCCGATCACCTGGTAGTCCTTTCCTTTATAATGGCGGTATCGTCCGCTTGTAATCATGAAGTTCCTCCTTGCGTGTTTCCATCCTATGAAAGTGGAAATTGCTGTCGATAGGCGAATAAGGCGATACTTGTGGCCATAGCGGCATTTAATGAGTCGATGGCATGGCTTTGAGGAATCATGAGTGTGTGTTGAAACGTATTGTCGGGCAACCCCAGGCCTTCTTCTCCGACAAGTAGCCTGACATGTTTTGGCCATTGCCAAGTCGAAAGGTTTTTCCCCTTGAGATCTAGCGACACAACCCACCTCCTGAGTTCATGACGAGTCAGATCTCGAATTTCCGGCCCTTCATATAACGGTTGATGAAAGACGGCCCCACTTGAGGCACGAATGGCCTTTGGATGAAACGGGTTGGCCGCTTCCTCTAACAATATGAGTTTCTGTACGTCAAAAGCCGAGCAGCTGCGGATGACTGCTCCGAGATTCATCGGGTTGCCCAGTGGGCAAAGAACTTCCAGCCCTTCCGGGGAGGCAGAAAGGTCGGCCGATAAGACCTTCGGAGTTTGACAGATTAAGAGAGGACACGAGGTTCCGATCGTATCAATCTTGTGAAAGAGTGCATCGGTTAGTTCGAACGCCATTACGTGCCTTGGGAGCTTCGGCAGATTTTGAGTTTTGGGAGAGTAAAGAAATTCTTGGCAAAGAGTTGGATGATGAGCCAACATTTCCAGAACAATCTTCTTGCCTGAGACCACACATTGTCCCTGTTTCTTAATCCCTTTACGGTCCAATAACGAAAGCCAGCGTTTGAGGTGGCTATTGTTCGCACTGCTAATGAGTCGCTGACGATTGCCGGAAGACCGTGAGGATCGAGAGGGACGAGTCTGTAAACGAGGAGCCATGGATGTGGGAAGGCCGTCTTATTCTGGGTTCATCTTCAAGGAAAACAATGAACCGTATTCTAACAGAACCAGCGTTCAGAAACTGGTGTTTTAGCCGATAGAGAGCTATAGCGGCTTTACATAACTTTTGATGTGTGAGGCGTAGGCCTTCGCGACGGCAGCCTGAATACATGAACTGGCAATGACCTGGATTGGCTAGAGAGCCATGATTCGCAGATCGTTGAATCTGATGGGTTTTTGGCTATGAGTCTTTGTAAGAAGAACTTGATGCAATTGGATACATGATGCTTTTCGTGAGGGGAGAGATGCATGTTTAAGCTGTGGTCTGGAGACGAGAAGAAGTCGAGCCCAGCAATGCCAGAAGATCGTGCCTCCACCGGTATCCCGCCATCAGTCAATGAGTTCGATCAGGCAGATCAGGCTTCAGAGGCATTAGCCAAAGTTTTGCGCATATTGGGGCGGCATTCGTTTGACTTGGATCACGCGACCGCTGATGATATTGAGAAAGACTTCGAACGGTGGACCATGCATGTTCTTGTCGGAGCCTCCACCGTAGAAGATGAAGAGCCGTTGACAGAAGGTCGCCGAGATTGGGGCGGGCTTAATCAATTTGTCAACGTTCATCGACAACATGAAAAAAAGTATGTCATGGAAAGTTTGGGTGATCTTCGAGATGTTTTGTTGACGTTTACTCAAACCATTGGACAAACGGTGCTCGATGACCAGGAAACTGACCGGCAAATGGCAAGCCATCTTGAGGAGCTGCAAGTGGCTTCAGACGCCAGCTCTGCCGAGGATATGAAGCGGGCTCTGCTTCTTGCCGTGGAAGGGATCAGTCAGGTCATGGTTGAACGAAAACAGCGCCAACAAGCGCATGTTGAAACGTTGGGCTCTAAACTCCAGACCATGCAGGCGGAATTAGGCGAGGCCCGTGTCCAAATGGCCTTGGATCCGCTCACAAAACTCTATAATCGAGCGGCACTGGATACGCAGTTAGAGCGTGTTGTCGGACTGAATCTGCTTGCTGGGTCAGCGGCCAGTGTCTTGATGATTGATATTGATCATTTCAAACACGTCAACGATACCTATGGCCATCGAGCTGGCGATACGGTGTTGCAACATTTTGCCGACCGTTTGGTTTCAATATTTTTGCGAAAATCAGACTTTATTGCCCGTTATGGCGGTGAAGAAATGGCCGTGTTACTCCAGAGCGATGGAGTGGACGTCAGTTCAAGAATTGCGGAACGCTTTTTAGAAACCGTGAGAAGTAAGCCCTTCGAACATGAAGGGATAGAAATTCCAATCACAGTATCCATTGGCATTGCGGAACTGAATCCGGGTGAGTCCGTGGCTTCATGGATTGAGCGGGCAGACCGTGCGTTATATCAGGCCAAGGAAACCGGGCGTGATCGTCTGTGTGTGGCGTCCAAGACCTTAGCGATCTAATTTTATGATGGTGTAGGAGACCGTGTTATGCGTGTTCGGCTTGTGTTGTGCGTGTGAGGTGAGACGAGAGAATGGTTGCGGCTACGTGAAGCGGCTGCTCAACTTCTGCGGTGCTGCCGATGTGCACTTGGAAAAAACTAGCGATTTCTGAAAGGCCTTGTGGAATTTGGTCGATGATGGCCAGAACATCGTCAGTACTGAGTTCAAGCCATTCTTGTGCTGCTGAGGCGGCCACACGCACGGCCTCTTCCGTCTCAGTCGGATGACACCAGAGGTCTGCAAGGAGTCCTGAAAGTGCCACGCAGCGAATGGCGGTCTTTTGCTCTTCGGTGCCCTGCTGTCCGGCATCTGGTTGATGGCTGGCGCTGATAGCGACTTGAAATTCCTTTGGAAGTTGCCATAATTCCGCAACCCAGCGTCCCACTGTGGCATGGTCACATCCATAATACTGTTTTTCGAATTGTTGGAGTTGCGTGTGGTTGTCCTTCGCATCCATGATTAATGTTCGTGTGACTTCTGGCGCGACCTCATTGAATGCCAGGAGACCAATGTCTTGAAGCAGGGCACTAATAAAGACGAATTCCGGGTCAGGAAGTTTGCACCAGTGTCCTAAGGTTCGGCCGGCGATGCTGGCGATAATGGATCGGCGCCAAAATTTTGTATGATCCATTCCGACATGTTCGGCCTGATTCATGTCCTGACATAATCGGTAGAAGCAGAACGATAGTGCCAGAGAGCTGACGGCATTCATTCCGAGTAATGTGATGGCTTGAGCAATATTGCCCACGGTATGGCGAGCCCCGCCATAATAGCTGGAATTGGCAATTTGCAGAAGTCGGGCCACAACTGCAGGATCTTGGCTCATTAAATTTGCCAGTTTCTCAATATCCGCGTCCTCATCTCGACACATTTTTAATATCTGGGAAGCAATGGGTGGAAGGGCTGGGAGGCTCAGCGACCGTCGCAAGCGGTCTAACAGTAGTCCGTCCTCACCGGGGTGCCAGTGTGAATCTTCAGCATGCGTCGGTGATGTTTTTCGTGTTTGTATGCTGTTGTCAATCACTATCGTCTCCTCCAGTCCTCAAATCACGGCAAAGGTGTCTGCGTATAGTTTCGGTGAAAAACGTGCAGGCTTAAGGGGTAATGAGCATGGGTGATTTTGATCGGTACAGCTGTGAGGCCGGTATCTGTGTCGGTCGGGTCCTTCGAGTGCTGGACGGTAAGATCTAGAGAGCGTATTCTAGTCCCAGTCTGAAGGAAAATCCGGGGGCGGGAAATCCGAGGTATTCTTCATACGCGGCATTGGTGAAGTTTTCGAATATACCGAAGAGGCGCCAAGTAGGTGTCGGGCGGTAGGTGATCGTTAGATCGGCTTTGACATATCCTCCCACCCTGTCATTGTTTGTAGGAATTTGAAGGTCAAAGCGTCTGCCGATGGCTCGGACCTGTGTGCGCACGGTCCATGTGGATGAAGGATGAACGGTCAGGATAACACCCCCACTCCATTTGGGACGATTACGAAGAGGGTCCGGCGTGCCCTGGATCTCCGTGTCAAGGTAGGTCGCAAAGCCTTTGATGGAAACTTCTGGCAGCGGGGACATTTGTGTGGAGAGTTCAAGGCCCTGGGTTTTGACCGTTTGAAGATTCACCAGGCGAAAGATATTCATCCTTGCTAACGCGGGGTCCAGGTCGATGAGTTGTGAGAACCGGTTGCGGAAATAGGTGAGCTCAATTTGCGGAGCTTCAGGCCCCATGCTGTGATAAATACTGACGTCCCATCCTTGGCTATTCTCGGGTTTAAGCCGGGCATTCCCAATCGTCGGATCGCCGAGGCTTGCCATGCTTGGAAGTTTAAAGCCTTC
>BQIY01000257.1 GCA_021604265.1 Nitrospirales bacterium | reverse complement strand
GACAAGTGGCGATGATCTGATCAATGGTGGAGGGGGAGATGATACGCTCACGGGGTATGCTGGTTCAGATACCTATGTGTATAAGACTGGCGATGGGCATGATGTGATTCATGAGGGACAGGATGGGGTCAGTACCGACCTTATTCGCTTGGGGGCAGGATTGCTTCCGACTGACCTGACGTTCGAGCGTATTGGCTCTCAAGGTTTCGATCTTCGTTTGCATATTCAAGGTTTGGAAGGTTCGATATATCTGAAGAATCAATTGGCTGGCACAGGGCAGGGGATTGAAGAAATCCTCTTCGATGATGGAACGGTCTGGACCTCTGCTGACTTGATGTCGCGCGTGCTATTGGATGCGAGCACCGGTGGCGATGATACAATTTACGGATTCGAGGATCATTCAGATTCGATTTATGGCGGGGCAGGCCACGATACGCTCCACGGGTTATCCGGCGATGACGCGCTTTACGGTGGAGATGGAAATGATACGTTAATTGGCGGCGAGGGCTTGGATTCTATTGATGGAGGATTGGGCAACGATACGGTTGACTACCGTACGAGTTTCGTGGACTTACTCGTGGATCTCGGTCAGCAAGAAGTCTCTGACTCCAGTACGCTTGAAACCCTGGTGAGCATTGAGAATGCGATTGGCGGTACGGGGAATGATCGGTTTATTGGCTCGTCAGACACGAATGTCTTCAGTGGGATGAGTGGTTCCGATACCTATGTTTTTGGCGTTGGTAGTGGACATGATGTCATCAAAGAGAGTGGCGTTGGATCGGAGATCGATACCGTGGAATTGTCTGGACTCAATCAAGCCGATGTTACGATCACGCGAAGTGGTCCTGAAAAGCAAAACCTCCTTCTGACGGTGACGGCGACTGGTGAAACGCTCACGATAGATAACCATTTCGTAGATTCGGCGAATGGGGTCGAACTCATCATGTTTGCTGATGGGAGTTATTGGGATCGCGATAGTCTTGTCTCTCTGGTTCCGTATACTGGTACGGAGGGTGATGATATCCTGACGGGCACCGTCAATGATGAAGTGTTTGATGCCAAGTTTGGCAATGATGTGCAGCTTGGTGCTGGAGGAAATGATACCTATCGCTTTGGGGTGGACTATGGTGATGATCAGGTTATCGAAAATGGCGACGGGACCGACATTGACCGGGTTGATCTTATCGGATTAGACCCGACTCAGGTTCAGGTGGGTCGAGTTGGGCATGATTTACAGATTCGGGTGCTGGCGAGTAGCGATGTGCTTCGGATTACCGATCATTTTCTTTCAGAAGCTGCCGGGATTGAGGAACTGCATTTTGCCAATGGCGAAGTCTGGGACCGAGCCGCCATTCTTCAGCAGGTGGTCTACGTGGGAACTGATGGCCACGACACCATAACCGGAACATCGGCTGACGATGTTGTGGTTTCTAGTCTTGGCGATGACACCGTGAATGGCCAAGACGGCGGCGATACGTATTATTATTCGAGTGGGCATGGCAATGATCAATTGGTAGATACGGGCACGGTTCCGGAAGACACGGATTCGTTGCGATTTTCGGATTTGTCACGCACGGACTTGGCCTTGGCTCGAACTTCGTCTGACCTATTAATTACTGTCATTTCCACTCAACAAGTCCTTCGCATTCATAATCAATTTACGACGACAGGAATTGGAGTGGAAGAAATTGTGTTTTCAGACGGCGAAGTCTGGAGTCGTACAGATATCGAAACTCTGGTGACGGATTTTGCCAATGCGTTGAATGGTACGCCGGCTGGTGAGACCATTACTGGGACAAATAGTGCGAATACTCTTGTCGGACAGAAGGGGAATGATACGCTGCACGGAAAAGACGGGTCCGACACCTATATCTTCACCCGTGGCGATGGGCAAGATCGAATTGACGATAATGGGTGGCATGATACGGATAAGCTGGTGCTTCATGGGTATGCGCCAGATGAAGTGTTAGTCGGCCGGGCCGGGACCTCAACCACGCAGGTCCTGACGTTCGAGGGGACGGCGGATCAGATTACGATGGTCAACCAAGTTTACGACGCTGGGCATACGATCGAACAAGTGGTCTTTGATGATGGGACGGTCTGGTCGTCTTACTATCTGCGCACTCGGGTGTTAGCGGAGGCCGAGACGACGGGAGATGATTCGATTGTGGGGTTCAAATCAGCAGATACTTTGCAGGGTGGCCTCGGCAACGATTCTTTGTATGGCGGTGATGGGTCCGACACGTACATCTTCACGCGCGGAGATGGACAGGACCGGATTGATGACAATGGGTGGCATGATACGGATAAGCTGGTGCTTCATGGGTATACGCCTGATGAGGTGCAGGTTGGTCGAGTTGGGACTTCGACCACGCAGGTCCTGACGTTTGAGGGGACGGCGGATCAGATTACGATGGTCAACCAAGTCTATGACGCTGGGCATACGATTGAACAAGTGCTCTTTGATGACGGGACGATCTGGTCATCGGCCTATCTGCGTAAACGGGTCTTGGAGGAGGCGGAGACCTCAGGCAATGATACGATAGTGGGGTTCAAGACGGCAGATATGTTGCAAGGCGGGTTGGGTAACGATTATCTGTATGGTAACGATGGGTCGGACACGTACATCTTTACGCGCGGGGATGGGCAAGACCGGATTGATGACAATGGCTGGTACGACACGGATAAGCTGGTGATCCACGGCTATACGCCGGACGAAGTGAGTGTGGGGCGAGAGGGCATCTCCCGGACGGTGCTCCTCAGTTTCTTGGGCACAACGGATCAGGTCACGATTGTCAACGGGATTAATTATGCGAATGACGCGATTGAACAGATTATCTTTGACGACGGGACGGTGTGGACGGAAACGTATATTCGGGGACGGCTGATAGCGGAAGCCGAAACCGATGGTACTGATAGCATTGTCGGCTTTTCTACGGCCGATGAATTAGTCGGCGGGTTGGGTAACGATTATCTGTATGGTAACGATGGGTCGGACACGTACATCTTTACGCGCGGGGATGGGCAAGACCGGATTGATGATAATGGCTGGTACGATACAGACAAGTTAGTGCTTCATGGTTATGCAACGGAAGACGTCAATTTGAGCCGAGAGGGAAACTATACAATAATCTTAACTTTTCTCGGCACTGAAGATCGTGTCACATTGGTGAATGGAATCACGACCAAATCAGATCGGATTGAGCAGATCGTTTTTGATGATGGCACAGTGTGGACGGAAGCGAATGTAAGGTCCCGACTGATCGATGGCACCTCTGCCTCAGAGACACTTGCTGGAACGGAGCAGGGTGATCTGCTTACAGGGTTTGCCGGAGACGATCTTCTCACAGGTGAAGCGGGAAACGATACCTTTGTCTTTCGAGGTTCAGCAATTGGGCATGATACAGTGACTGACTTTACGGCTGGTGAGGCGTCCGACGATGTCTTAGAATTTGATGCCTTTGCTTCTTTTGATGAGATTGTTGCAGCCATATCGGATGACGGCACGAATACGACGATCACCATGGATGCTGCTAATTCAATCACGTTGGAAAACGTGCTGGCGAGCGATCTTCACCAGGATGACTTTCAGTTTGTCTAAGCAGTCTATTCATGGCTGCGTGATGCGTTCCTCTTATTGTTATGGTGGCCCCGATTTCCGTTGGAAATGAGATCGGGGGCTCTCTTTTCGGCTTCCCTTTTTGCGGCGACGGTTTGATGGTGACTCGCCTGTCGTTGCAAGTCTGACGACTTTGAACGGCAGGGGCTTCCTGCAAAATGAGCAAGGGTTGATCTATTTATTAATTCGAGTCTGACCCCTATTCTGTGTGTCGTTTCTGCATGGTTGTGTGAGTAAGGGGAGTTTCTTGCAGTTCTTTGGTCTCACAGGCCATCCCAATGGGGGATAGTGAACTGGCTTCAGAATGAGAGATGATGATCTGACGCACGACGGACGGTATATCGACTCAGAGAGGACTTTTGCGGTGACGCTGATTGCGACGTACGAAAATTGAAAAGCTGAGGCGATAATTGTGACTGATCCAATGAATTCGATGACGCTTGAGAGTGTTACCCTGATTAATAAAACGATTTTCAATTTGTCTGAGCTGAGTGATGAAAACTTCTAAATCCACACAACCTGTTGTCTCACCCTTGGCCGAAGCGCTTTCACTTCGCAAATCCGCATTTGTGATCGTGGGTCTGATCAGCTTGATCATTAATCTTCTCATGCTCACAGGGCCTCTGTTCATGCTGCAAGTGTATGACCGGGTTTTGACGAGTGGGAGCGTGCCCACTCTTGTGGTGTTGTCGGGACTGGTTGGAGGGTTGTATCTCTTTTTTGGATTACTTGAGGGGTTACGTTTGCGCTGCCTCGCGCGGATTGCCGCTTGGATCGATGAACGTCTTTCAGCCAACAGTTTAGCGGCCAATGTTTCTCTCTCGTTGCGATTTGGTATGCAAGTGCAAGGCCGTGATGCCGTCAGAGATTTGGATTCTGTGCGACAGTTTTTATCGAGCCCGGGACCTTCCGCGATGTTTGATCTGCCATGGATGCCTGTGTACTTGGCCATTATCTTTGTGTTTCATGTGTCTCTCGGCTGGCTGGCTTTGGCTGGGGCATTTATCATTTCTGTCTTGATGGTCTTGAATGAATTGACGGCTCGCAAGCCTACCCAGGAATTGGCGAAA
>BQIY01000256.1 GCA_021604265.1 Nitrospirales bacterium | reverse complement strand
TGATGGCCGCATGGTCATTACTGGGATGACTGACAGCGTACAGAAAAAGATTGCGGGAATTGGGTGTGCCCATTTAGTCAAGAATCATGAAAAATAAGAGAGACTACGGTCAGGAGAGGGAGAACTGATGAGAACGAACGTCAATGACAATCACTTCATACTCCATATCAGACGCGTTGCCTCTCTTTCCAGAAGTGGAGGTGGGCAATGAATCCAAGCTGGTGGTGGGTACTGGGTGCATTGTGTATAGGCGTTCTTGTTGGTTATGCCGGAAAAAGAAACCCCTCACCGTCTTCATCACGTTCCAAGGAAGACGTCTCGCATGATGAGTTGGAGAAAAAGCTCCGCATTTCTAAAAGCTGGCAAGCGTTCGGCCGGGCTCTCACGCCTCTTCTTCCCGTATTTGTCGGACAAATGAAGTCGGTGATTCAAGAGACGGAGGAAGCGGCTTCTGGTCTCATTCAACGATTTCAGACCATTGCGACGCGTGCGCGCGAACAGGCTTCAGAAGCCGAGGCCATACTTTTGGCGGGAGAGGCCATTGATTCTTCAGGTACGGATTCTTCGGTCGAAGGTATTTTGCATGAAACCAGCAACACCATGGATATGTTCGTCAATCAGGTGACTTCGACCTCGCAAATTACCATGAGTACGGTTTCTGTGATGGAAAAGGCGGTCGGAACGACTTCGCGAATCGCGAATGTGGTTGAAGAAGTCGAGTTTATCGCCGATCAAACGCGTCTGCTGGCATTAAATGCAGCGATCGAAGCGGCACGGGCAGGAGAGCATGGAAGAGGATTTGCTGTGGTGGCCGATGAAGTCACCAAGCTGGCTAATCGGTCAGGCCAAGCGGCTGAACAGATTCGTATGCTCGCGACTGAAGTGAAAGAAACCACGGAGTCGGCCATGACGGAATTACAGTCGCTTGCAGCGATTGATATTTCCGATACGCTCGACGCCCAACATCGAGTGATGGAAATGACCAAAGTGATGATCAATAAGAATCAAGAACTTCACGATAACATGACGCAAAATACCGGACGTGCCAAAGAACTGGGCAATGACATTTCTCAAATTGTCATGTCCATGCAATTTCAAGATATCACACGACAAAAGTTAGAACATGTCTACCAGCCCTTGGAGCTTATTTATGGTCCATTACGAGAAATTCAGGCCAGTGATGATCTTGCTGAATTTCCAGAAGACATATTCCATCGTCTCAAAGAGCTAGAAGGTTCCTATACGATGGAGTCTGAACGTATATTGATGAAAGCCGCACAAGAAGGGCAAGAGGCCGTCGTTGTCGGCACAGCGACCGAATCCAAAGAAGATAGTGTGACATTGTTTTAACTGTGTAATGCGCGACGTTGATTCAGGTGAGTGTGAGTCTGAAGGAAACCATCTGAGTAGGGGTGAGTCAGAATATATCTGAGCGCGAATTTAACCGAAGTGAGGTATGGCCATGAGTAAAACGGTTTTGGTGGTTGATGATTCAGTCTCTATGCGACAAATGGTCACATACACCTTGAAAGGTGCAGGTTTCGAAGTGGTAGAGGCTGGGGATGGCCAGGAAGCTGTGGACAAACTTCACGGCGGGGCCAAGCCTAATCTTGTGATCACTGATTTGAATATGCCGAATATGGATGGCATTTCTCTCATTAAGGCTATTCGCGGTATGGCGGCGCATAAGTTTACCCCGGTGTTGATGTTGACCACTGAGTCAGCAGCCGACAAGAAAAAAGAAGGACAGAGTGCTGGAGCGACGGGCTGGATTGTGAAGCCCTTTAATCCTGAACAGATGTTAGCCACCATTGGAAAGGTATTACCGGCATAAAATGAGAAACGTAAATCGGTAGACGGAATCCAATCTTTTTACTTCTCATGACTTTCGAGGTTCATTATGGCTGTTGATCTTTCACATTTCCAAGACTCCTTTTTCGAAGAATCGGCTGAGCACGTCGAAACAATGGAGACCGGTTTATTGGATCTCGAGCAACGGCCGACCGATCTGGATTTGCTGAACAGGATTTTTCGCGCCGCTCATTCCATCAAAGGCAATGCCGGAATGTTTAACTTTACGGCCATAGGCGAGTTCACGCACAAGATGGAAAATATCTTGGACAAACTTCGCAATAGTCAGATGGTGGTGACCAAACAGATTATTGATCTGTTGCTGCAGGGCTTGGATGGTCTCAAAACGTTATTGGACGCCGCCCGCAGCGGTGATTCGTATGATCACGCGGTAATTCAGGAAATTGAACAGCAGCTCGTCCTTTGCTGCAATGGCGAGCCCGCCGACGCCTCATTGTCTTCGGCGCCGACGCCCATGACTCAGCCGGAATCTTCGTCACGCATTCGTGTGGTTTCTATTTTTTGGAGGCCTCTTCCTGAATTGTTTCAGCGAGGATTGGATCCGGCACAGTTGTTCCGTGAACTGCAGGAACTTGGCACCGTGCGGAGCATGACCGTTCAAACCGATGCGCTGCCTACCTTAGAGGAGATGGATGCGGAACGATGTTATCTCGCGTGGAACGTTGAGGTTGAAACGGAACGGCCGATCAACGATCTTGATGGGGTCTTTGATTTTGTCCGAGATGGCAGTGAACTCACCATCACCGATGGTGAACAGGATACGGCCCAAGGGTATAAAACCATCGGTGAGATTCTTGTCGAAGATGGGATGGCGTCACCGAAACAGATCGAATCAGCGCTGGCTGCGCAAAAACCTCTTGGTCAGATCTTGGTTGAACAGAGCAGCGTGACTCCGAATCAAGTCAATCAGGCCCTGACCAAGCAGCAGCACATGAAGAAAGGTGAAAATGCCTCGATTCGAGTGGATACGGAAAAAATCGATAAGCTGATTAACCTGGTCGGAGAATTAGTCATTACGCAATCCATGATCACGGACCTTGGCGAGAAATTTACGATGAATCAGTTGCCGGTTCTTCAAGAGCGTATTATCCAGTTGGAGCGGAACACGCGTGAATTGCAAGAGCGTGTCATGTCGATCCGGATGGTGCCCATTGGTGCGACGGCGTTCAATCGGTTTCCACGATTGGTTCGAGATCTTGCCGGAAAAAGCGGCAAGAAGATTCAATTACTCATGTTCGGAGAAGAGACCGAATTAGATAAAACGTTGATTGAAGCTATTGGCGATCCCCTGACCCATCTGGTCAGAAACTCAGCCGACCATGGTCTTGAAGGTCCGGAAGAGCGGGCGGCGGCTGGCAAGCCTGAATTAGGCACGATTCGTTTGAACGCGTTTCATGACGGCGGGAATATTTGTATTGGCGTGGAAGATGATGGTCGTGGCCTCAATAAAGAAAAAATTCTCAAAAAAGCTGTGGAAAATGGTCTCATCTCTGATGCGGAGCAACTCTCTGACGATGATGTCTGGCAGCTCATATTCCGTCCCGGTTTCTCTACGGCCGACAAGATTACCGATATCTCCGGCCGTGGTGTCGGTATGGATGTCGTCAAACGAAATATTGAAGCCTTGGGGGGGAGCGTCAAGATTCAATCAACTGAAGGCCAAGGGTCAAAATTGACCCTGAAACTACCGCTAACCTTAGCCATTATTGACGGAATGACCGTACGCGTGGCCAATGATAATTATATTATCCCTCTTATTTCCGTGACTGAGTCCATTCGTCCCAAACCCGCAGATCTCCAAACGGTGGTCGGGAAAGGCGAAGTCTTCAACCTTCGTGGTGAATGGATTCCGATGATCCGACTTTACGAGGTCTTCGGGACTCAACCGGAATTTACCGATCCGGCCCAAGCGTTACTCGTGATCGTCGAAGCCGAAGGTAAGCGAGTCGCGTTATTTGTTGATGAACTCACTGGCCAGCAACAGGTGGTGATCAAGAGTCTTGAGGAGAATTTTCAGAAAATAGAAGGCATTTCCGGGGCGACAATTTTGGGAGATGGCCAAGTGGCCTTGATTTTAGATGTCCCTGGTCTGGTCAAACTTTCGAGGATGGCTTCAGTGGAGGCAGCATGAAGCACATGCACGATGATATCTGCACAATATGTGAAGAGGCCGGAATGAGCAGAACAGTCTATCCGTATCTCGTCTTTTCCACGACTCATTATTCTGAGGGGAGGGTCTCATGACCACAGCGGCAGCCGAAGTGACGGAAAAACAAAATGGATTAAATGTTGATAGTCAACAGTATCTGACCTTTGACTTAGCTGAAGAACACTATGGTGTGGATATCTTAAAAGTTCAGGAAATTAAAGGGTACACCGCGGTGACGAAAATTCCGAACACGCCGGAGCATGTCAAAGGTGTGCTGAATCTCCGTGGGACGATTGTGCCCATCGTAGATCTGAGATTGAAGTTTAACATGGCGCCAACCGAGCCGACGGCATTTACCGTCATTGTCGTTGTCAATGTTCAAGAACGTGTGATGGGGTTTTTGGTTGATGCCGTGTCGGACGTCTTAGAGTTAGCCGGCAAAGATATTCAACCGCCTCCTGAACTGGGAAAACGGGCCGATATTACGTTCGTTTCTGGAATTGGGAATACGAACGATCGCCTCGTGACCTTGCTCGACATTGATCGAGTCATGGCTGAAACCGATGTGGAGGCCATCACAGCAAGTAGTTCAGATCGAGAAGCAAAGGGATAAGCGAGGCATATGAAAACTCTTTATGGTGAAACGAGACAATCACAACGAAATCGAGGGGGTGAGGGTGCCAT
>BQIY01000255.1 GCA_021604265.1 Nitrospirales bacterium | reverse complement strand
ATAAGCTTCAGTACGAATCCCTCATGTTTGGAGAAAGTGGGGCTTTCATGGTGTAGCGCATGTCCAACGATCGTGCGCGAGGTCATCTCATAATTGAAATACTCGCGACCCCTAGATCATTTTCTCGAGTAGAGAACACTTCAATCGCTATCAGCACCTGCACCTACTTCGCACTAACCTGTTCTGCAATTGCGACGGGATCTCCGACTCGAAGATCGGCTTGATCTAACGATGTGACCACTGTTTCTCCTTCCGAAAGTCCTTCCTGGACTTCCACATAATCCCAATTCTTCAGACCCGTCTGAATCGTTCGTTCCGTGATGTGCTCTTGTTCTACAAGCCAAACCTTGTCGCCTTCGAGTACTGCGGTTCGTGGAATTCTGAGAACCTGTTCTTTTTGAGAAAGAATGATTTCGACATCTGCCGACGTTCCGGGAAGCAGTGTGGTGGCAAAATCGTGGTCATCGAGTTCCACATCAATCTCAACCGTACGGTTTTGTTCTTCATTATTATCGACATAAGGGGAGACTCTTACGACTCGACCCATAAACGATTGCTTGGGATAGGGGTCCAAGGTGACTCGTGCCAACTGGTCTGGGTGAATTTTTGAGGAATCCACTTCATCCATAGGAGCACTAATAAAAATGGAGGTAGGATCGATGAGATCAAGTACCGCGGGAATCGGCACCCCAGGAGGGGCAGGGGTAGTCCATTCCCCAACTTCGACTGTTACGTTAGCGAGAATACCGGAAAATGGAGCATAGAGAACCATTTTCTGTAGCTGTGCTTGCGCTTCTTTAATACGTGTCCGTGCTCGTTCAACGCTGGCATTCGCAGCTTGACAGGCTGCGGCACTGGTTTGGGCTGTGCTATGGACTTTGTCGAGTTCATCCGCCGAAACTAATTCTTTTTGGGAGAGATCTTGAAATCGTGTATGCTCGCGCTTCGCTCGACTCGCTTCTAGGCATGAACGTGTCCGATTGGCCTTGCTCACGACCAGTTCACGTTGCGCCATTTCCAGGTTTGACGCCTCAGCGGCATCATTGAGTTGAAGTAAGGTATCGCCTTTTTGCACGCGATCGCCTTTATCATGCGGAACGGAGACCACGCGTCCGCCAATTTCCGAGGAAAGGTGTGCGCGCTGTCGGGCTTTGACGGTTCCAGCGCGGGAATTGGTGATGGTTTCCTCGACGAGTCCAGTTTTTACTCGTACGATGCTTACGGGGACAGGGGTCGGGGTAAACAGCCAGGCATTGAGGACTAAGGCAGCAATCACAAGGCCAATTAAGACCAGAAATCCGGAAGCCCATCGTTTCATAATCACGAGTGTATCATAATCATTTTGAGGTCCGTATTTCGGGTGCTATCAAAAGAAGAAACATGGATGAATATTACGGATTGAGGGTGCGGACAGGAAGTTTTCTAATCCCATCGAGGAGGACTCTCGTAGCAATGCAATCATCTTCGTTATAGTCGAGAATTCGTTGCCGAATAACTTGATCGCCACTTTCCACCCATCGATGAAACCATTCAATAGAGGCTGCCCCCGAGGGATGAGTATCCCGCCATATAAAGTTTAAATATTTCGCCAGGGTTTTAATCGAGTAATCTCTGGTTGGCCATTCGGTGGCTTTGAGGACAACATCAAAGTAGAGGTCAATGGCCCGTTCTTTTGAAAAAAGGGTTTCAATGTCGTCGGCTGAACAAACATCGGGATATTTTGTCTGAAGCTTCCGGTACATCGTTCGTTCATACTTGGAGTAATAATAGACCTTGGAATGCGCATGTTGTCGCAGATAATCAATGGCTTGGGCAAACGCGGTTTGTTCAGCTTCCGGTGTGGGATTTTCGGCAAAGTAGGCGACGTACTGCTCGGTGGAGTCATCTTGGTGACGGCGTTCAATAAACCCATGTAAATAGGTGTGGTCGCGAAGAGGGTCTACTTCAATATCAAAGAATATTTCCGAGTCATGGGCCGGCAAATTCACGGCTTCTCGAAGATACGGACGAGCCTGCGTTCCGGAAGACACTAATTGTGCACGAGCATGAAGTTTCTGAAGTGTCCCGAGACCGATGCCTGGAATAGCTGTTTTGTGGCCATGGATGAGTTTTTCGAGATTAGATATGGCAAAACTTTGAATCGTTGAAAAGTGTGTGCGCAGCGCGTCACGTTTGGAACGGCCAAGTTCAGGGAGAAGCGTGAGGTCATGCTGCTTTTGAAGATTCAGGAGGCAGGGCCGGTACCAGTGGCAGAGCTTACAGACTCCGCTACTATAAGCTGGTTGTGTTTCATGACGTTGTTCGAGGATGTCTTGAGCACGTTGTCGAAACGTGTTGTAGAGCTCCCACCAGGTTTCTGGAGTTCGACGGCCCTGGGACTGCGAAAAATCATAGCGAATTTCTTTGCTATGAATATCCCAGATAAACGCCCAGCGGTCAGCCGAAACGTGTAACCGTTCGAGAATATCGGTATACAACCCCAATTGGACGGCATAGGTCTTCTTGAGCTTGCCGTGATCCTCGTCGCCTTCCTCTCCTGAGCCCGACTTGATATCGCCAGCCACATAACCTGCCCCCTCGTTCCGTAAAAGGTCAGGCTCACCTAAGAGGTTATCGACGGATAATCGGCCGCTATAAATAAGTGCGACACGTTGTTCGATCGCCTCTCGAGTGCGCCGTTCTTTCTCATCTCCTCGATAGCGCGAAAGATCAAGGAACGGCCTTTTGAGTTTCTGGATGACTTCTTGTTCAAACAGCGTTCCTTTTTCCCACAAAAGCTGAATGAATGCGTTTGGTTCATCGCGCAGGGACGCATTGCCAAACGTATCGAGATAGAGTCGATGCTCACAACTGACGAGGTTGTAGAGCATGGAGGCTGTGATGGAATATGGCTGCATAGCTAAGTCCCGAGTGCCAGTGTACCAAAGATTGGTGAAAAGACGGAGTCGGATGGTCTTGCTGGTTAAGCTGTGGAAGAACGTTTGGCAATGTTACATCATCGCCCAAGAGATGACTCTGGCTGTGCTCAGTTGTGTGAGCTGCGTTTATGAACGGGTAGCTTGGTTTGTTGACGACGGATGTGTCTGTGCTAAGAGCCTTTGACGATTGCGCTTCCACTAGGAATTCCCCTATAAAGATTGCAACTGGTTCATGATCACGTCATTATTGCGGCGTGTAGGGTATTTTTTCATTTATTCTTCAGTCGATGCGAGATTAAGATGGAGGGGCCACGTATGAAACAATTTTCTTTTGTATGGGGTTGTGTGATTGTGCTGATGAGCAGTGCCGGGTCAATTGGGTATTCACAGGTTACTTCTAACACACTTGAAAATGAAGTTGTTGCGGCTGAACGTGTTGCAGAGTTTATTCACACGGTTCTTGAAGCCGATCGCACGATATACACGACGCATGTTGTCCAGCGTATGAAGGAGAATGATGTGGTTATTGCTGAGGAAGCGTGGGAAAAAAAGACGGCTCTTCCGTTGCCGGCACAAATGCTGACGCTTTCTGGCATTCGAGCAAAAAGTAAAGGGACGGGCCTTGAATACCGGTTAATCAGTTTATGGCCAATTTACGAAAAAAATCGACCGGCTTCATGGTTTGAACGAACGGGATTAGAGGCTGTTGAGGGAGATCCGAGCAAGCCGTTTACCGGCGTGATTGAGAGGGATGGGCGCCGGTACTTTACGGCCATCTATGCTGATACGGCTGTGTCGACTTCCTGTGTGAACTGCCATAATGCTCATCCTCTCAGTCCTAAGAAAAATTATAAACTTCATGATGTGCTGGGCGGTGTCGCAATTTCGTTTCCTTTATCAGAAAATAAGTAAAATCCGTTCACTGTAAAATTGATGAGAAGGTTGGGTATGTCCATCTCTAGAGAATTTGGCTTTGGCTTCGAGTCAAAAATGTTCTCCGCTTTCCCCAATTGATCAAGAACGGTCTGCGGAATGTTCTTCTTGAGAGTGAGTCTTTCGGCTGTTCTGGCTAGTCCAATTTCGTGCCAGTTCTTGTGCTTGCGCAATTTGTTCAAACGTCATACCGGATGCGAGTCCCGCTAAACGGGCTTTCCCTTCTTGGTGCCCTTTGGCGGCGCAAAGGTTTAGCCACATATGTGCCTGTATCTTATCTTCTCGCATGGCATAGAGATTTCCAAGTTTGAATTGTGCTTCCGTGTGTCCTTGGTTTGCTGAACGTGTGTACCATTTCATGGCTTGTCTATAATCCTGCGGGACGCCTTTTCCGACCTCATGCATGGCACCCAGATGAAATTGTGCCAAAGGGTTTTCTTGTGTGGCTGCTAGAGAATACCAACGACTGGCCTTGGCAAAATCTTGTGGTACACCAGTTCCTTTTTCATACAGTTTACCGAGTTGGAATTGTGCAACGGAATCTCCCTGGTCTGCGGCTAATCGATACCAACGGGCAGCTTCTGCATGATTTTCCGGCATTCCTTGACCTTGAATATTCATTTTCGCCATTCGGATTTGAGCGGATGGATTGCCCTGCTCGGCTGCCATGCGATACCACCGACTAGCCGCTTGGTTATCCTGCGGCACGCCATGGCCTTGTTCAAACATCTCTCCTAATCGTAGTTGAGCTTGAGTATTCCTGCGGTCGGCCGCTAGGCGATACCAGCGGATGGCTTCTGAGTCATCCTGTGGAATTCCACGTCCGTGGTCGAACATTTTCCCTAAACGTAGTTGAGCCTGCGCATCGCCTTG
>BQIY01000254.1 GCA_021604265.1 Nitrospirales bacterium | reverse complement strand
AAGTTACGGCCTGGAATTCATATAGAGAATAAAAACCGTAGTCGCCCTAAGCGACATTCACTTTGTAGTCGTATCCAGAATGATACCTAACCCGAGTACATGCCGAGAAAATTTAGATCAAAATAGCAATGGATGATTCAGAATATGAAAATAGAACTCAAATCAATAGTGTTAACCTTGGCCGTTTTTGTAGCACCAAATTGCAACGGCTTCCGATAGGCTAAATGATATTACGAATAAAAGGGGTCAGATTTATTTTCCGCAAAACGAAAGGCTCACGGAGTGATTCAAGATGAAAAAAATATCGTTTTTAATTTTGTTCTCGATGTGTGTCTCCAGTCCCAGTTTTGCTGAAGGACCAGGATGGAGAGATGCGTCGAAAATCACCAGGCTCGTTGTGGTCGCTAGTGACGGCATTAACATTAGGTTAGAAGATCAACTACAGAACTGTACGTCTATTAGTGGATTCGGTGCCGCATTTGCTTCGGTCCATCCGGACCATCCCGGCTTGGATCGAATTTATGCACTATTACTCGCGGCCTATGTCGCCCAGGACGAAGTTCAGCTCTATTTTAGTGATGAAACTTGTAAAGTGACTGAAGTGGTAATTGGGGGTGAATACAATTCGAATTAGAATAAAAGTAAATAAAAAGGGTCAGATCTATTTTCCGAAAGGCTAATAAAAAGGGTCAGATCTATTTTCCGAAAGGCTAGCCAAGGAGGCGCCAAAGCCGAGAAAGCCAAGGATGATTTTTTCGGGGATGCCGCACCACGTTGTGTAAGAAAAGGGGTCTTGTACGACTTTGGACATCCATTTCATTGAAATAGCAAAATATTGGGTGTCCAGTAGTTAGCCCTCCAGTAGTTAGCCCAAGATCAGAAAATGGCTAGGCAGTTGGCTGCCGAAAAGCTGATCATCGAGTTCGGTATTTGTACGAGAAATTCCGATTAACTAACGTAACAAAGGAATAAAAAATGAAGAAAATAAAGTTTCTAATACTCACCGCATGTTTCGCAGTGGCAACTCCGGTATTGGCCCAACTCCAACTAAGTTCTCAATCTGGAAACCAAACAATTGCTAGCATTGAATTGGACGCTCGATTCGTTCCGCCTCAGGTGCAAGTCTACATCAACGAAACAATTTCGAACCCGCACAGCTGTACTAACTCGCATCGCTACGCATTTTCTCTCGATGCGGCGGGAGAGGGAATTCTCGCTATTCTTCTGGCAGCTCAAGCCGCGGGAAGGTCAATTCAGGTGAATACAGAAGAGTGTCAGGATGGCGTGCCTAAAATGAAGATTGTGCGGGTAAACTCGTCTCAGTAATGAAAAATAGAAGAGGTCAGATCTACTTTAGAAAGGCTAGCCAAGGAGGCGCCGATGCCACGCAAGTTAAGGATGATTTTTCCTGGGTTACCGCATCACGTAGTGCAGCGTGGTCATAACCGGAAAGCGGTATTTGTAGAGGATAGCGACTACCAGTATTACCTGGACAATCTGGAGGAAGGCAAACAACGATTTGCGGTTAAGGTGTATGCCTATTGTCTGATGACTAATCATGTTCACTTGGTCATTGAGCCCACTAAGGAAACCAAGTCTGTTAGTGAGCTTATGAAGCTTCTGGCCGCAAGGCAGACACGTTGGGTCAACAAGTTGGAGAGGCGTAGCGGTTCGCTCTGGGAAGGGCGTTACAAGGTAAGCCCGGTTTGTCGCGATGAGTATTTGCTGCAGGTTTGCCGCTATGTAGAGCTAAACCCAGTCAAGGCTAAGATGGTGCGCGAAGCTGCGAGCTACCGCTGGAGCAGTTATCGAAGAAAAGTTGGGCTGGAAGAGAAAGGGTTTCTCGATTTCGATGCGATGTACCAGTCTTTGTCCGGAAATGTTTCAAGACGGCGCAAGCTGTATCAGAGATTCGTAGAAGTTTCAAAAGACGAGCATTCGCGATTGATTGAGGAAGCTCTTTCACGGAATCAGCTAACAGGAGGCTCGCAATTTAGAGATGAGATCGAACTGCGTTTTGGCATTCGGGTTGAGAATAGAGGCCGCGGGCGGCCCAGGCGCAAATAAGCAGATGATACCGGCGGCATACCTATATTTGACAGAAATGAAAACTCATACCTTTCGAGGAAAATGAAATGAAATACACACTTGGCTTACTTTGTTTACTCGCATCGACGACATCATTCGCTGCAGGATATAGCGGGGTTGGCGAAATCACAGCGATGAGTTCCATATACATGCAGAACGGCAAGCCTGAGTTCGAAATGTTTGGAACTTGGCCAGACAAGCAGGGCTGTACACAGGATAGATTGATTGTTGGGCGTGACGCTGGTGATAACGAGAATACGGTGAATTTGATGTACAGCATGCTTCTTGCCGCGTACATCGCGGACAAAACTGTAGAGTTATATATTGACTGCGTTAGTGGTGTCCCCATCGTCAAATATGTGTATCTACCAGACTCACCTTCGTCCTGAAACGGGTAGATATGCATATCAAGAGAGGGTTTTAGCTTTCTGGTTAGAATGGGGTTAACTCATAAACAGTGGTAGGGAATCTCCGTAAAGACTTCTAGGAGAAAGAAAATGCTAACCAAGTCTTACCAACTTTAATTTCGAATCTAAGCACGATTGAGTGCCAGAACTATCGCACAGGCAGAAACACGTTCAGAAGTTATCCTCTTCTGGGTAAACAACGAATGCCAAGAATAGACACTAATGAAAGGACTAATACTATGGCTAAATTACTAAGCGCTCTTCTCCTAATAGGGCTGTCGTCAACGGCATCAGCGACTGACTCTTGGGCCCAAAACGCTACTATAACTATGGTCGAATTCTACGGCACTCAGTTTACGGTGGTGTTAAGTACAGCACATTCGTCTACCGCCTGCGGCATTGATGGGTACCGAGCAGCAGTGGATACCGCTACGGAACCGGGGCGTTCATACTACGCCTTTTTGCTCGCTGCCTATATGAATAAGACGGAGGTCTCGATTCTTGCGAGGGATACAGATTGCAGTGGGGACCGTGCCAGAATCATCCAGATTATGGGGCATTAACGTATGGTGCAGTACTTCAGATGACTAATCTGTACGACTAGATTTTCTCATACAACTTTGGACACTCATCTCTAAAACAGGCGTGCAGCCAAACCTCAACAAGACTTCTCTTGCAACGAGAGTATAATCCTCGCAATACAATTCTTCTTCTACCTCAGTGACTAATTCACGCTAACCCTCGAGACGATGAAGCCAAAAGTAAAACTAGCATCGGCAACAATCCCCAACAATGGGGGAGAGCTAACCCTGTTCCGCCGCGAAGATGAGTTCTCCATTCAGCTTTCCGACAGACGCATAGAGTTGATGAATAGCCGGGTCTTCAATTCCGAGCAGGAGCTTGCCAAGCTTGGCTGTGCTCATATCCAGGGCAAAGACGATGCGCAGGTGCTGGTGGGCGGTTTAGGGATGGGCTACACCCTGGCGAGTGCGTTGGAAAGTGTGACAGCCAATTCGAGAGTCACCGTTGCCGAGCTAATTCCCGAGGTTGTGGAGTGGAACAGAGGTCCGCTGGGCGAGTGTGCCGGCAGACCTTTGGAAGATAGCCGCTGTCATGTACTTGTGGGCGACATAGCGGAACTGATTAAAAAGCAGCAGCCAGCATTCGATGCCATTCTGCTGGACGTTGATAACGGCCCGGAGGGCATCACCCAGAGCAATAACGACTGGCTGTATTCCACCAGCGGTCTGTACGCCCTTCTTGATTGCCTGCTCCCCAAGGGGATGCTGGCTGTTTGGTCGGCCAGTGCCGACCCCGTGTTTGCCAAGCAACTTAAGAAAACCGGGTTTTCGGTTGAGGTGCGCACCGTTAGAGCGAGGCGAGGCAAAGGAAGCCGCCACAGCATTTTCCTGGCTAGAAAGCCTTAAGTCTTTTCCCCAAAACCCCAAAGGCATTACGGCCTTGGCAGCGAGATTGATTCACTAGATGGAGAATACAACAATGTACGAAAGCACGATTCTGGCATTCGGTGCCATGGCTTTACTCATGTTCGTTCAGCTACTGATCGCGGACGTAGTCGGTATAAAGTCGAAACATATTCCGGGCGGGGCAGTGCCGGTAGACCATAAGCAACTATTATTCCGAACTACGCGCACGGTCGCGAATACGAACGAGAGTGTAGCGATCTTTGTGCTTGCAAGTCTCTTCTGTATTCTGATGGAAGCTTCGCCAGCCTATACCGGCTACGCTGCGTGGGCATTTGTAACGGCGAGACTGGTCTATGCGCTGCTCTACTACAGCAATATTCAGTTGTGGAGGTCAGTCAGCTTCGGCATATCGCTGTTGAGCTTACTGGCATTGTTGCTAATAGGGTTTCTTGGCTAGTAGATCCTGCATGTTATTTTCATAAAAAGGTACACGCTGTTAGACAGGACAGGCCAACAATACTAATGGGAGACAGCCGCTTTACTTAACATGACTACTTTAGAAGAAACAGCAGGGGGTAAGCGCCATGGCACGGGGAAAATCCAACAACAAGGGCTCCGGAATGACAAGATAGCTGTAGCTGCTGTTCAGCGCTGGGTACGAACATTCGTCATAGAGATGAACCTCTGCCCGTTTGCCCGAGTGGAAGTGCTGAACAACCGAGTCCGTTTTACTACGACGGCCGCTCGGAATGAAGAACAGTTATTACTGGCACTGCAGGATGAGCTGGAGTTGCTCACTGGCGATTCC
>BQIY01000253.1 GCA_021604265.1 Nitrospirales bacterium | reverse complement strand
AACGGATAACAGTCTGAACGGAACCCCTTCATCAAACCGAACAGATTCGAACGTGGATTGCCCCTTCAATGATGCTTGAAACGCTGTTTGGCTTAATGGAATTTCACGACTCTTGATATTGGCTGACTGAATAGTCACCTGCCCTGCCGGTCCAAAAATCTGAAAAAACTTATCAAGGAGAGCCAATTCAGGGAAGTTTTGAGACAGATCCTCGAATATCAAAAATGGCCCGAACCGATGCTCGCCTAACGTGCGAATGGCTGCAGAGGCTGCCTCCTCAAGAGACGCATCGACTTGATCCCGCAGTCCGCGCGACATGACAAAATAGATCGTCCCGGCAAATAAGATGAGAATAAGGGCTAGGGCAGTACCATACCAAAGTGTCAGACGCACTCGTATCGAGGCCTGGCTCATGTATCAGACCTCATGACATACCCGCTTCCACGAACCGTTTGAATCAGACTCTGTTCCCGCCCCCGGTCAATTTTATTGCGCAGATAGCTGATATAGACATCAATCACGTTGGTAAACGTATCAAAATCAAGGTCCCAGACATGTTCCGTAATCATCGGCCGAGTCAGAACACGTCCAGCATTTCGCATTAAATATTCTAATAAGGCATATTCCTTGGTGGTCAACTCAATCCGCTGATCACCTCGCATCACTTCTCGCGTGACGGGATTTAACACTAAATCACTAACCTCTAAGATACCGCTGGGAACCCCTCCAGCTCGGCGAAGAAGAGCACGGGCGCGTGCGAGCAATTCTTCTATGGCAAATGGCTTGGTCAAATAGTCATCGGCGCCCGCATCCAACCCTTTGACACGCTGATCCACTTCGGACCGAGCCGTGAGAATCATGACCGGGGTTTTGACCCCGCTCTTTCGAATTTGCTTGAGAAGCTCAAGGCCAGGAATACCAGGAAGCATTAGATCAAGGACAATTAAATCATAATCAATCGACTGTGCCCAATCGAGTCCTTGTTGACCATCAGCACACACATCCACCGCATAACTTTCTTCCTCCAAAGCTCGTCGAATGAATGACGCGACTTTTGGTTCATCTTCAACAACAAGAATTCGCATATGTCGTTATACCCGTTTCACATACCTTCCGACGATTGAGATCGATAATGATGGGTCGGAATCAGAATCATTTATCTATAAAATGGGATGCGCTTATATTGTACCATCTATACAGAATGTCTAGAAGAGAAGGTAGTGGAGAAATTCACATTCGTGCCGTGATGAGAAATATTTCACCAAAAGAAAAAGCCCCGTCACGCATGACGGAGCTTTTTCTTTTGGACAAGATAATTGGGCAGGTTTTAAATGTGCTCAACTAAACTCCGAAGTTTATGGCTACAACTTGGATGCCGAAGTTTCTTAAGCGCTTTGGCTTCAATTTGACGGATTCGTTCCCGCGTCACGTCAAAATCCTGACCGATTTCTTCAAGAGTATGATCAGTGCTATCACCAATACCAAACCGCTTACGAATCACCGTTTCCTCTCGGGGCGTGAGCACCCCAAGGGCATTGGCAATTTGCCGCTGAAGATCGTAACGATTAGCTGCATCCATTGGCGAAACTGCATTTTTATCTTCAATAAGATCTCCAAGCTGACTGTCTTCTTTTTCACCAATTGGTGTCTCTAACGAGATGGTTCCCTTGGAAATATCCAACATCATACGAACTTTCTCTGCCGTCAGACCCATACGACTGGCAATTTCTTCTGGGGTCGGTTCCCTCCCAAGTTGCTGCACTAACTGGCGAGCGGTCCGTGCAAGCTTGGTATTGGCCTCAATCATGTGCACAGGGATACGAATCGTCCGCGCTTGGTCAGCAATCGCGCGGGTCACTCCCTGTCGAATCCACCAGGTGGCATATGTACTAAACTTGTATCCCCGCTGATACTCAAATTTATCAACCGCACGCATCAGCCCAATATTGCCTTCTTGAATCAAATCAATAAATTGCAACCCTCGATTCGTATACTTTCGTGCAATACTGACAACCAAGCGAAGGTTCGCTTCGATCAATTGCGCTTTTCCTCGCTTCACCTTGCCTTCAGCCCGACCAAGCTTGGTCAACGCCTCGCGAAATTCATTGATTGGAATAAGCACCGTTTCTTCTTGAATTTCTTTCAAACGACCCTTTGCCTCAGCGACGAGTTCCTTTAACTTGGCAACCTCTTGGGTACTGAGCTCGATTTTCCGTCTTCCACCACTTGCCTTGGCTACCCCTCGAGATCGTTGAGAAATCACTTGTAAACCATCTTGGCTGGCCAATCCCAGCCTCGCGGTGCTTCTTCGTACAACTGATTCACACTCAAAAATTTCTTTGCCAATGTCCTTAATGCGTTTCAGCATCTGATCACGGACCCGTTGATGTAAATTCAGGGATTCAATCTGATCAACAAATTGATCGCAGACATCAATAATACGTTTTTCGAATTGCGCCTGCTTAGAATTTGTCGATGCCGCCTTCCGTTGATTTCCGTATAACACCATTAACGATCGGCCCAGTTTCCGAATGTTCCCCAAAACATCTAAAGTACGCTGGTGTAACTCTTCATCATCTTGTTCTGCTGCCTGAGGCTCTTCTTCAACATCATCCTCTTCCAGCGTATCTTGGAGCAACACCAAGTCACGCACACGAATCTCATGATTTTTTAATTGCTCATACAACATCTCAAACTGCTGAATAGTGACAGGCATGCCAAACATGGCACAAGCAAGCTCACGTTTGCCTTCCTCAATTCGTTTGGCAAGATCAATTTCCCCTTCACGAGTCAACAGAGGAACTCGACCCATCTCCTTCAGGTACAGGCGAACAGGATCGTCAATGCGCGTCGGCTCCCCTGGTGTGAGATCAATGTCAGCTCCCCCACCTTCAGACTCATCACCCGCGGACTCCTGATCATCGCTTTCATTCCCATGACCCGAAGATTGAAGCGACTCCTTAAGCGGCATATCAATCACTTCAATATTCATTTCGTTTAACGCCAATAAGACCACATGCAACTGGTCTGATGTCACAATTTCAGCCGGAAGAACCTGAGAAAGATCTTTATGAGTCAAGTGTCCTTTTTCACGAGCGAGGGCAATAAGACGCTGTACATCATCCACTATCTTTTCTTTTGACATGCAACACCCCTTCAACAATAAATCAACGTTTACCCATGCGTCTTCATGGGAAAAACACGTAATACACTTGAGTCACTCATAATCTCAGAACAACGAGCGCCCCACATCCGCACCATTTTTCATCTGAATACGGCTCATCATCAACAACTTCATTTTCAGTCAGCAGGTTCATGAGATCTTTCGGTATAATGCTTACTTGACTCTGTGGTATCAATGGGAGAAGTTTTGACAAACTATTGAAATATCTAGACAAGGATGGTTACAAGCTTAACCTTTTTCACGTAGGTACTCGTCAGAAAAAAGCATTATCGTTGACCCCAAAAACCATCTCATACTTTAGGACAAAAGTTAAACTCAATATACGCTGTTTCACTATTAAAGTAAAGTCGCAGAATACTTAGGAACTTCTTCTCACTTACACCAAGCGAACCCTTCAAAGAGAAACAAGGTACAACACATTGAATAATTTAATATTTATCATAGAATCACCATCTTAAATGTCGTAAATATCAAACTCAAAAACCATAGCACTATCAATCCAATACTCTAAGGAAATGGCTAAAATTTATAAAACCAGCGTACACGCACTCAACAATGTGCCTACATCAGAATACGCAAAAATTTGAATTCCGGTGATTCCACACGAACTGCTTACTAGAGGTGAACGATAATGGTAAAGAGATTGCTTTAGAGAAGAGAAACCGGCAAAACCCGAGTGGGCCTTACCTATGGGTGAAAGAGGCTGACCTGACTAAAGTGAGTCCCCTCGCCAATGAACACTCCGCCGTTGGCTTGAATTTGATCCATACTCAGGTCACGTGAGAAGGTGGCGCCAACAATAGCCAATCGACCCTGGACTTGCGCTCCATCAAGGTTCACGGAACCAAAGTCAGCATGATCATACAAATTTAAACTTCCCCCTACTTGTATAGACTCCATTTGAAGTTCGCCCAAAACATTCGCTGCAATGAATAAGACTGGGCCGCCAACCTGTGCGTTGGAAAGATTGACAGACTGAAGCTGAGTACGTGCTCCAAAAATGACGTCCCCACATACCTGAGCCTGCGTCAGATTCACAATACGGGATATTGATGCGTCCACAAACGTCAGATTTTGCGCAATAGACACCTGACAAAAGTTGAGCTCTTCACAGACAATATCTCCACCCAAAAAGAGTGAGCCGCCAATTTCGCCACCTTCACAATTCATCGCCTGACCAATATGAGCGCCAAGAACCGTGACCTGAGCACGACAGTGGGCCCCACGAAGATCAACCGCTTCGCACTTCAGACCATAGCGAAGGTAGACGCTGCCTTCCACCGTGACGTCATGCATCGTCAGTGTGCTAAAAATGACCGTATCCTTAAGAGAAACATGTCCATGAACCATCGCCGACCCTAAGGACAACCATGAGAGAATTTCCGTATCTTCCACATACACATTCCCTCCGATTTCAGACTGCTCGAGATTGACTGACCCATACACGGTGACGCCAGACAGTGTAATCCCGCGATCCAATCGACTCCCTTGTAAGTTGATTGACGTGAAACAGCCTGACGCCCCAGCCCACAATAACCCGCCGACATGAATGTGG
>BQIY01000252.1 GCA_021604265.1 Nitrospirales bacterium | reverse complement strand
TTTCACGCGCAGTCGTATACTAATACGGCGAGCATGAAAGCGCAGAGTAAATTTTCAAATGCGGTCATCGGAAGCCGCAGTAAACTTTAGAGATGCTTCAACGAAGTAAAAGTTGTAGCGAGGGTTTCGAGAATGCTGCAGTTGGAGATTTCTTCGGGGATTTCACGCGCAGTCGTATACTAATACGGCGAGCATGAAATTCCCGAAGAAATTTTCAAATGCAGTCATCGGAAGCCGCAGTTAACTTTAGAGATGCTTCAACGAAGTAAAAGTTGTAGCGAGGGTTTCGAGAGCGCTGTAGTTGGAGATTTACTCTGCGCTTTCACGCGCAGTCGTATACTAATACGGCGAGCATGAAAGCGCAGAGTAAATTTTCAAATGCAGTGCTATCGGAAGCCGCAGTAAACTTTTTGGCTATGTAGCTCAGCTGGTTAGAGCACAGCATTCATAATGCTGGGGTCGGTGGTTCAAGTCCACCCATAGCTACCATTAAATCAAGGACTTACAGTAACTAGGTTCTTGTTCCCCCGACCAAGTGCGTGAATTTTGCGTGAGGTCGGTTTTTGTATCAGAGTAACGGCTGGGGTTGTACCGCGATCCCAGCTTACTCGTTCTACTGCTTCGATCAGTTCGTCAATCTCGGCACTCGAATAATGCGTCGTAATCTGATTATTCTTGTGGCCCAGCAAGACTTGCCTTGTCTCGTGCGGTACTTCTGCTGCCCGAAGGCGACGACCAAAAGTATGCTTGAGGTCATGAACTCGTACTTGCTCAAGTTTGGCTACTGATCTAGCCCGTCTCCATGCTTTCGTGTTGATGCGATCAACAGGATGCCCTTTATAGGTGAAGACAAAATCATCGTGCTTTCCTCGTTGGCGCTCAATGACTACTGAGGCAACCGAGTTTTAAACGATCAATCTATCTTCTCCGTTCTTGACGATCTCCTCTGGGATCACAAACACGCTGGTCGAGAGTTCGGGAATGACAACTTCCCATTCCCACATCAGAGAACAAACTTCCTGCTCTCTCGTTCCAGTATTCACTTTAAACAATGCCATTTCACCTAAGTGATTTGGCAACTCACCAAATAGCCTTGCCTGTTCGTTCCAATTTAACGGGTAGGGCTTCCTTGCATCAGACCAATCTAACAACTGAATAAGAGGTGCGGTACTCAACCAAGATCGACCTTGATCATCACGCCAAAGTCGCGCACTCAGATTGAGTATGCGTCGTACAACTGCCAAATCCCTGTTGACGGTTGACGACTTAACCCCTTGCTCCCTGCGGTACTCGACAAATCCTGCGAGTGTATCTTGATGAACTGTATGCAGCAGCTTGTCACCTATAAACGGGTCAACATTCTTAAGCGCTTGCGCGTCTCGATCAATGCTCCGTTTGTGCGCGAATTCGCGTAGGTACTTAGTCGCCGCAAATCGAAAGGTCCTTTGTTGCCGCTTGCCGTATTTCAATTCTTCTCGAATTTGGCCAAGGCGGTGGTTTAAGTACCTTTCCGCTTCTTCGAGATCACTTGTTCCAGTGCTCTCGTAAAGGCGTCCATATCCCTTGATGGATTTGTCGATGGTCCAGATGCCGTTATTGCCTCGCCTGACGAGGCCTGGAGTTCGTCTCGACATAGTGATTTTCTCCTATGTGCCTGCGAACACCCACAGCGAGCTTTAGTATCCTCTACCCACGTATCCAGTTCAAGCCGGTCAAACGCTATGGCCTGTTTCCCTAATGGAATTTCGGTCAATGTTGGGCGCACATCAGCATTGAACTTATTTCGATCCATACCTAGATATGCTGGCGCATCACGGAAACGGATAAGCCTGGGTAAGATGGTTAGGTGGGCAAGCGACTGCCCGGTATAATCTCTGTGAGGGTTCGAATTGTTGTGTTCTGAATTTCCCATTTATTCAGAATGACAGAACAAATTGGGCTGAACCTCGTTGGAGCCTCGCGGATGCTGAAAATGTAGTGAATCAGGATCAATATAGTAATCCTCGATATCAATTTTCGCTTTTGAAGTTAACGGACCTTTCAATAAGCACTAATAGGGTTCCGAACCGACACACGCTCAACATACTATAACGTCTGATTTCTGAAGCAGTGATAACGCATAGAATAGATACCGACACTAGAATATTTAAACAAATGGGTTGAATGTTCATTTCGAGCTATATACGCTAATATGGATGATTCCTATTAAAAATGTGAGAAAGCTCAACACCGTGAGACTGCGATTAAGCAAAATGCAAAGCCTACCAGCCTTTCTGGCTGTGCTCGTGCTCGTGCTCGCCAATTCATCGCATATCCACCTTCGCTATTGTCTTGATGGTGCTGAAGCGCCTGTTTCAATTCATTTTGAGAGTGAAGATACGCATTCCTCCGATATAGCGGGGATTGATAATTCTGGCGAAGAAGACCTGACTGATATTGAAAGTGAACTATCACTGGATAGTCTTTTAGCCAAATTCTCCAAAACGCCAACGGATTCCTTGGCTATTTTTACATTCAACGTGCCTGCAATTTCAGAGGCATCTAAAACACCCTTTCAATTAATCGGGCGTGAAATACTGCCTGACAAGCCTGAAACTCTCCTCCCTCCTACTCGCGCACCTCCCACAATAGCCTAAGTTGTACCTCAACCATTCGACTCGGACATAGTGTCTGAGGCGTTGCTTGTTCTAACAATTTGCGGGAGAAAGACAGTGAACCTTAAATGTTTGACGATTGTGGCCTGTGTCATGATTGCGAGCGCTACGTGTAATGCTCAGGAAATGCCAACTGGCACCATTTCATTGCGCGATGCTCTGGCTGCCACTTTATCTATGAATCCCAGGCTGCGTAGTTTTCCTCTGCGCAACGAAGCCTTGCTGGGTGAAAGAGAGATTGCGGATTTAAAGCCACCGTTCAGGGTTGGAGCTGAAGTTGAAGATGCTCTTGGTACGGGTGACATTAGAGATTTCACTGGCGCAGAAGCAACGCTCAGATTATCCAGCGTAGTTGAGCTGGGTGGTAAACGGGCCGCGCGCGTCGGAAGAGTCAATCGAAGAATAGACGTATTAAACGCGGAGCAACGGGTTGTTGAATTGGATTTGCTCGTGGAAGTCGTGAGGCGGTTTATTGATGCAGTCGTTGCCCAGGAACAAGTAGCGCTTCAGGCGCAGTCTACCGCTATAGCCGAACAGACTGTGAATTCGATTGAGCCACTGGTTACAGCAGGCCAAGCGCCGCAATTGGAAATGGACCGAGCGCGTGCTGCTCTTTTGCGTGCGCAAGTAGCAGAGCAAGCCGCTAACGCCCGGCTAGGCAGTGCAAGAATTCGATTGGCAAATATGTGGACGAGCAATACACCGCAGTTTGATGAAGTGAGTTCCAACATTCTGACCGTCGGACAAGCCGGGTCAATTGAATCGATGCTGGCTGAATTGGCGTCCAACCCAGATATAGAAATCTTTGCCGCTGAATCACGTCTTCTGGAAGCTGAGCTTCGCCTGGCACAAACGCGCCAGGAGGGTGACATTCAATGGTCTGCGGGGATACGTCACTTAAAAGAGTTTGACGATACCGGGTTTGCATTCGGAGTCACCATTCCTCTATTTAATAAAGCTCGTGCGTCTGGCGCAGAGCGCAGCGCTAGAGCCAATCTGCAAGAAGTTGAAGTGCGCCAACTCACAGCCCTTAATGCTATCGAAGGTGAAATACGCTCACTCCACCGAGCGCTCCAACAAGCTATTACTGAGGTAAATACCTTGCAGCAACAGGTCATTCCCGTCCTGCAAGACGTGCAGCAGCAAACACTGCAAGCATACGGGGCTGGCAACTACAGTTATGTCGAATTGATAACTGCTCAACAGGAATTTCTGGACGCTCAACTCTCGCTCATTTCAAGTGCTGCAAATGTGCATCGCATAAGAGCAGAGATTGAGCGTCTTAGCGGGCTGCCACTAACAGGCCAGTAAAGAGGACAAGATAATGAACAGATCATTTTACGATTTTCGCGTTACTACACAGTTATTGCTCGCAACCCTATGCGCAGCAGCAATTCTCATAAGTTCAAACGCGTTAGCCGCAGAAGAAGAGCATGAGGAGGAAGTCGTACAGATTTCCACCTCATTGGCGCAAGAACTGGGCATAGAGACAGAATTAGCAAGTGCGGGCGTGATTAACCGTAGCTTGCTGCTTTATGGCAGGACCATGCCAGACCCTCAAGGCATCAGCCATGTCTCAGCTCGCTACCCGGGCATGATTGTCTCTATAAATGCCGCGCTTGGGGACCGTGTAGAAGCCGGGCAGGTCATCGCTGTCATAGAGGCAAACACCAGCCTGCAAACTTATGAAATTCTGGCACCGCTGGACGGCATCGTAGTGGAGAAGCACGCCAATCCAGGTGAATTGGCATCAGGTCAATCGATGCTAACCATTGCCAACTACGACAATATTTGGGTGGATCTCACTGTTTTTCCCGGTGACTCGCAACAGGTTCGTCCAGGCATGCCGGTAACCGTTCGTATGGATGAACGTTCAGCCGAGAGCACTATTCGTTACATCAACCCTAGTCAGGGTGAATCTCCAACTGTCATTGCCCGTGTACCGTTAGAGAATCACGATTCGATATGGACACCTGGTTTATTGGTGGAAGGGTTTGTTCATTTTGAGTCTGAAGAAGTTACGCTTGCCGTTAAGAATGATGCTTTACAAACTTTTGAAAATAGCCAGATTGTTTTTGTACTCGAAAACGAGAC
>BQIY01000251.1 GCA_021604265.1 Nitrospirales bacterium | reverse complement strand
CAAGTTCAGCCCAAACTGAGGAAATTTCTTCAGGTGAGAGGATCGTATTGGTGTCCATCGGTACGATGAAAGGTGAGGAGCTTGCCTTTCAGGTCTAGAACGATTACTTCATGAATGCCCGAGGTGAGGTAGGCTTTCACTTTGTGGAGAATTTCGGTCTGACGATTTCCTGGGGACAACACTTCGACCACAAGGTCGGGCGCTCGGACGAGCCCTTCCTTCACGTTCACGACTTGCCACTTCTCTTCTGGCATCCAGACAACATCAGGGACGCGTATGCCGGCGGTGGTCGTCAGCACGGCAACTTCTCCCACGGCTTTACCGCCAAGCTGTGAGCGCAATTGAAGGGCGATTTCTGCACAAATGACTTGATGTCGATTGTGCGGCTTTGGACCCATGATAATTTCTCCATGCTCCGTCAGTTCGTACCAATCGGGTAGCTGGTCGTTTTTGGCAAGTTCAGCCCAAATAGTGGATATTTCTTGAGGTGAAAGAATCGTGTTCGTATCCATAAATCACTCGTCCTTTTTATCATTTTAGGAGTTGCCTTAAAGCCTATCTACGAACCGAAAAGCGACGAGTATGGAATAAGAGAAGGAGGGGAAGTCTAGCGTTAAATCTGGGAAAATGACAGAGCAGGCAAGGTTATCAATATGTGAAGTATGACGAAATTCTGATTCCAATGAAAATCCATATGGGCTGCTAAAGGCAAACAGAAATTACATAGCAATACTTTGCAAGATCAATAATCATGCTTGACCAAAATATTGCGAGTTTCGACCTGGTGCGAATGGCTTATGTAGCTCACATAGAGTAAGGTGCCTTAATCTAAGGCAACCCCCAATAGGCCACTACGAAACGTGTCATATCGCATTACTTGTGTATGGAGGTTGTTGTTTATGACATTTAAGAGTCGTAGTCCTCGATACTGGGCCTTGTCATTCGTTACATATCTGTCGCAAAGAGATAGATACACGGCCTGCCAAAGATCAATTGCCCCGGCATTTCGATTTGCTGAGTACCCTTGCCCCTGTATTGCGCGATGGTGAAGTGCGTATGCGTATGCAAGAAAGTATAATCCGCAAACCGGTTCTCGCACCAATGACTCAATCTCAGGATCAATGAGTCGTTTACCCGTTTGTCGTTCGTACGCCTCGCTGACCAACGAATTCAAGAAATTTTTATTCGTACTGAAAACTCGCAACGTCGACGATGTGGTTTTTGGTTGTTCAGATGTTGGTATTTGGTTAAAGACGCTCTGAAACTTTATTCGGTCTCCGGCGATGACGTTAGAGAAGTCTTGTTCTGATTTATTTGCCCAATCAACTACCTCGTCTATCGCATTTTGATCAAGGCAATCTGGTTGATTCAAAGCAAGCCAGGTACCATCTAACTTAGCATCTGCATTGATCTTCCAACTGGAAGTCCCAGCTGCATGTGCATCCAAGTATTTCGATAGGATTCTATTTGGTCGGTCTAGGGGGTGGTTTCTATTGGCCAGACGACACATAAGTTTGAGGAGTTGAGTACGTCTGGACAAATCGCTGGTCTTTGCTGCTTCCAGGACGTTATAAGCCGTTATCCGGAATGAACCAACACTTAAGATTTTCGTGACGATTGGCTCCCGCTCTGGATCATCCAGCAATCGATTGATGGCACTTGTGTCAAAACAATAAATCATCTAACAACTGCAATTAGGAGTCTGGCATGAGTATTGATTACCATTAGATTAGATGCAAGTTATTGTGCCTTGTGGTTTAGGTGGAATGAGATGCAGTTGAATTTATCCTCGGATATTTGATCGCTGAAACTATACAATTCTATTCTTTGTCGGGTGTAGGACAATTCTTCCTGTCCTTCAGTAATGCTTTCTTCCTTCATCCTTTACACGGCTGGCTGTATATCGGTTTCTGAAAAGTCAGTTCCTTTGAACAGCAGGGGGAGGCCGGTGGTTTTTGCGAGGGCGTAGGAGAAGCAATCTCCGAAGTTGAGCTTTGCGACGTGCCGCCCTTTTCCGAATGTACGAAATGCAGTTCTGGCGATCTCGGCTTGCTCTGCGTCCACCTCCATCAGTGTAATTCCCGCGTGTGCCACGAATAAGTCGAAATCCCGTACGCCCTCATAGCCTTTGCGTGCTTCCAGTACGATGGAAGCTTCTACAAGACTTACCGCCGAGATGAGGCAGGTTTCCGCTTTTTCGATAGCTTCGTTAAATACGCGACGTTCTGGTTCATCGTTCAGAATTGCGAGAATTGCCGATGTATCAATGACCATTATGTTGGTAGTCCATGGTCATCGTAGCCAAGAACTTCATCCGGACTGCGTGTATCGAGTATTGGGAGGGCCGCGCAATGTTTTGCGACTTCATCAAGTTTATCCGCCACGCTGTGTCGGCTCTTTCGGCGTTTGAGTGTCTCAAGGCGATCCTTCAAGGCTTTCGTGACCGCCTGAGTCTTGCTTTCTCCAGTGATCGCAGTCACGGCCTCTGCTAGTTTTTCCGCTTCCAGGTTTCTGATGTTTAACGCCATAAATTACCTACATGTACACAAATAGCTGCATGTGTACATATTATCTCATAATACATTTTCCTACAAATCTTTTGTGGTCAGATATAGCAGGAAGTGATCAGGCTGGACTTTTAGCATCCTGTTTGGATGAGAAAGGATAAGATATAAGCCATCATGAGAGTAAGCAAATCGTAGGAATTGACATCAGATGCGTATTATTTTATCATCAAATCATCATGGCAAGGACGACTGTTGATATAGATACGCCAATTCTTAATGAGCTGAAAAAGCTTCAGAAAAAGGAGCACTGTTCATTGGGGCAGTTGGTTTCTCAGTTGTTGGCAGAAGCGCTAGATTTTCGCAAGCAACCGAAACAAGCTTCCTCTCTCAATTGGGTGTCCCAACCCATGCAGGCGCGTGTCGATCTGGCAGATAAAGAAGCCGTCTATGCGGCTCTTGATGAAAGTACTCCGTGAGTTTTTCCCTCGACGTTAATATCCTGCTCTACGCATCTGATCGGTCAAGTACCTTTCATGCAGCAGCAAGTTCCTTTCTCGATCAGTGTGCCCAAGAGTCGGAACTGTGCTATCTCGCTTGGCCTACCTTGATGTCGTATCTGCGTATCGCGACCCATCCGCGGATTTTCACGCATCCTCTTGCGCCCTCTGAGGCGGTCATCAACATTCAGACTCTGTTCAGTCTTCCTCATGTGCGCACGTTGTCAGAAGAGGACGGATTTCTTGAGACTTATCAAGAAGTGACGAGTGAGATGTCTGTACGTGGCAATCTGGTGCCGGATGCCCATCTGGTTGCACTTCTTCGACAGCATGATATTAAAAAGCTGTATACGGCTGACACCGATTTCAGGAAGTTTTCATGGTTGGATGTTCGGAATCCCTTTGCGTAAACTTGTCTTGTCCCGCTTTTTCTATCAAGTAGCTTATGTACTCATCTGTTATCCTCTCATGCTGACTTGAAGTATCGCTCCTCTCTCTTCGTTCGTGGATTGCAAAAAGGGAACTCCCCTTTATTCTCCTCTTCCCCATTATAGATAAGTAAAGAATCAACCATCTGTTTAATTGGCATGTTGAGTAGTTGACGAACTGCTGGTGTGTTATAATTTAAGTTGCAACTTGGAGGAAATGCTCATGATTGCTTTGACTGTTCGAAAGATCGGGAATTCGTTAGGTGTCTTATTGCCAAAGGAATTGTTATCTCGCTTAAATCTCGATGAAGGGGAAAAACTTTTTCTGATTGACGCACCCGATGGCAGCTATCGGATTAGCGCATATGATCCAGAGTTTGAAAAGGACATGAAGATCGCGAAAAAAGGTATGTCGAAGTATCGGAATACCTTACGTGCGCTTGCCAAATGAAAGAGTCATTGTGGGTCAGTAAAGAACTTGTATTGGCTATCCATGACAAATTACTCGCCGAGCATGGAGGGGGTACAGGTTTACGTGATGAAGGACTCTTGGATAGTGCTCTGGCAAGGCCAGAGAATCTTTTTTCGTATGAGAAGGTGGATCTTTTCGGTCTAGCGGCGGCGTATACCCATGGCATCTTAAGAAACCATCCGTTTATAGACGGTAACAAGCGCACAGCCTTCCTGACCGGGTATGTGTTTCTCGGTAAAAACAACGAGGAACTGGTCGCTTCAGAAGCCGAAGCCACTCAGGCGATTCTTGATCTCGTGAGCAAAAAGTTTGTTGAGGTAGAGTACGCTATGTGGCTGAAAGAGCATTGCTAGTAAAGAGAGGTCGTGAATACTCCTCTAACGAAATAGAGCGACGAGATATGTTTGTTACAGAATGCCAACAGATTTAAGAAGAACAATGAACACCGCAACTGGTGCGATGTAGCGCACGAGGGCTTGCCAGATGAGGTAGTCGATGAGGTTTTGGATGTTATGTTCCGATTTGCTGAGTTCGACTTTCATGAGCCAGCCAGCAAAGAGGGCGGTCAGCATGCCGCCGAGTGACGGCATGATGCTGGACGTCAGGCAGTTCCGAAAAGTCGGGACAGGACGGTTGATGTTCGCTCCCTGTTTCCTCCTGATAGGGGTAGGGGCGGCTTCCTCCCTGCTAGGCGGCAATGAAATCGTTTCGTTGTCGCTTCCTGGTCGGCGGGTTTTTGGGACCCACTTGCTGGAGGAACTGGTTTAACAGGATTTTGGGATCCATCAGATGGCCGCAGTTCACGCATCGTTGTCCCGATCCCCAGAGATACCCACCTTGGAGCAT
>BQIY01000250.1 GCA_021604265.1 Nitrospirales bacterium | reverse complement strand
TGTGATCCGTTGTTTGTTCCCTTGAGTCACCGCTTGAGTCTTCGCAGCCATTAAGTCTGACACCACTTGTCGTACGGCTCCATTCAATCGCCATTTCGGTAACTGAGAAACGAGCCAGGATTGACTGAAAAGAAAAACGATGGACACGAGCCCTAAGACGGTCACTAATTCAATGAGGCTGTATCCATTCGATGCTGGTGTGTGAATCAAATTGGATTTCATCAAAATCGTCCCAAATACCACGCAATCATATCTGTTCCAAAAAATAGCGTTACCACTGCTCCAAGCGCTAAATACGGGCCAAATGGAATATACTGACCTCGCGTTAAGATCTTACAAGCTAAGAGCCCGACCCCAATAACCGATCCAACGACCGAAGCCAGCATGAGTGTCAGTAAGGCGGCTTTCCAGCCAAGAAATGCTCCGACCATCGCTAAGAGTTTAATGTCGCCTCCACCGATTCCTTCCTTGCCGAAGAGGAATGGACTGATCCAGGCCATACACAGCAAGACCCCTCCACCCACCAACACTCCAATAAGAGAATTCACAAATCCGGTCGGCAGGATGGTCGATGCCGCGGCGACCCCCAAAACAATTCCCGGAAGAGAAATCACATCTGGAATGATCTGATGATCCCAATCAATCCAGGTAATTGCCAAGAGCGCAGAAAAGACGATCGCATAGACCACCGAATCCCACCCCCATCCAAATCTCCAGAGAATGGCTAGATACCCCAACCCATTGGACAATTCGATGATTGGGTAGCGGGGGAGAATCACGGCTTGGCAATGTCGGCAACGTCCCCGCAGCAAGAGAAAACTCAAGACCGGGATATTGTCATACCAGCAAATAGTCTGATGACAATTTACGCAGGCAGATCGTGGAAAAACAATGGAGAGATTTTGCGGTACGCGGTGGATACAAACGGTCAAAAAACTTCCGATAATTAACCCAAAGAAAAATACCGATCCATACTCCAGCAGCAACGGTATCATGTCCCTCTCCCCTTCGCTTTGGATATTAGTCGAATCTACGTAAAAACATGAGTTTACTTTCAGAAAGTGGCCTGCTACGATCCCCTACCTATCGCCGACTCAAATAACTTCGCATGTGTGAAGTATGTGATCGCGCGGTGTGAGTCTGATGAGTCACAAGGACAGTATTTTGATTCGCCATAGTCCAATGGACTGAGTATTTTGATGCATTCATGTTAGGGATTCCACAAGTGAAAAAACGTGACCTTCCTCCAATCAAGCGTAAACGACCAGAAGCCTTAACAGATCGGGAGCAAGAGATTCTGCAGCTCATTTGGTCTGGGCTTAAGAATAAAGAAATTGCCCAACGGCTGAAAATTAGTGTGAAGACAGTTGAGGCCCATCGGGCCAATATGATGAAGAAGGTTCGCGTATCAAATGCGGCGCAACTGTTGAATGCAGCTATTCAAGAAGGTCTTATTCAGGTCAAGTAGGACTCTCCTTCCCTCCTTCAGCCGCACGTCTCTGCCTCATTGCCTCAAACAACACAATCGCAACACTCACAGACAGATTCAAAGAATCAATTCGCCCCTGCATGGGAATGTAGGCGCGCTGATCACATTTTTTCAGCACGCCAGGTCGAATCCCTTGACCTTCTGCGCCAAAGACCAGGGCTGTTGGACCGGCAAGATCCAAGTCAGTGTAAGCGACGTCCGCCATTGGATCCAGCGCACAGGTCATGACATTGGCTGCCTGAAGTTTCTCTAAGAGTCGATTGGTATTGCCAGCCCTGGCCACCCGAACATATTCGATCGCTCCGGCAGATGCTCGAGCGACCCCTGCCGTTAAGCCGACCGATCGATGCTTGGGAATAAAAAGACCTTGGACGCCAGCTGCATCAGCCGTTCGAAGGATGGCACCAAGATTTTGAGGATCCTGGACGTTATCTAAGACGATGACAAACGCAGGCAGGCACGGTTGTGTGACCTGATCAAGCAACTCATCTTCATCGACATAGGGCTTGGCGGCGGCCAGCCCTACGATGCCTTGATGATTACCTTGCGGAACGAGCCGATTGATTCGTTCACGAGGCTCCACCGAAATCGGAACACCCTGTGAGCGAGCAAGACGAACAATCTCCGCATACTGAGCATCTTCACGAATCAGATGAAGACGTAAAAGGGAACGGGTTCCCGCTCGAAGGACTTCTCGAATCGCATGCAGACCGTAGACAAACTCTTGTTCGCTATCGTTTCCAGCGAGTTGTGCCGTCTGGTCGGTCTTCGAGGATGATGCCTTGGGACGCCAAGTCCTGGCGAATTTTGTCGGCCGTGGCAAAGTCTTTCCTTTTTCGGGCTTGTAAGCGATTTTCAATTTGCTGTTCGATCCACGCTTCGCTAGGGATTGATTCTGTAACCTTTATAACTACGGACTCTCCTATATCTACCGACTCCTGCACTGAGCTTTGAGGGGGAGACTGCTTCGCACCAAATACCCAGTCCTTAGTCTGAATCTGAAAAAGGCCAAGTGGAGCACCAAACCTTCGAAACCTTTCGAGGACTTTGGTTCTACTCTGATCAGAAAAACCGGCCGAAAGTAATTTATTGATTTCGCCCCGCAAGCGTTGAAACTCTGCCAAGGCTTTGGGAGTATTGAGATCGTCATCCATCACCTGCTCGAATTGTTGTTCAAATTCAGCAAGCCATTCATCAAGAGTCTGATCGCTTTGTCTGGTTCCGTCTTGTCCGGCTTCTTCCAGGCGTTCGAAAAGGCCGTAGATATTATCCAAGGCCGATTTGGCTTCAGAGAGTGCTCTATCAGAAAAATTCAGGTCACTTCGATAATGTGTCGAAAGCAGAAAATATCGTAAAATTTCTGCCGTCACCTCATCTTGCTTTCCTTCTATTTTCTTCTTCCATCGGGATTTTTCAAAGATTTCATTAATAGTAAAGAAGTTCCCAAGAGACTTCGACATCTTCTCTTCGTCAATGGTGACAAATCCGTTGTGGACCCAATAGCGAGAAAATTCTTGTTCTGTATACGCACAGGATTGTGCTATTTCGTTTTCGTGATGAGGGAAGACTAGATCTTTCCCGCCACCATGAATGTCAAATGTTTTGCCAAGGTGTTTGATCGACATCGCTGAGCATTCGATATGCCATCCTGGACGTCCAGGCCCCCAAGGACTTTCCCAGCCAGGTTCCCCAAGCTTCGCGCCTTTCCATAAGGCAAAATCCATCGGGTCTTTTTTGCGTTCATCTACCTCAACTCGCGCTCCGGCCATCATTTCTTCCTTCTTGCGACCCGATAGGCGTCCGTAGGCTTCATACGCACCCACCTCGTAATACACATCGTCCTCGACCTGATAGGCAAAACCCTTCTGAATTAAAACCGCTATCATGTCGATAATTTCTGGCATATGTTCAGTTGCACGCGGTTCAACATCAGGAATCGTCACTCGCAGGCGATTCATATCGCGATAATACGCGGTAATATACTTTTTGACGACATCGGTCCAAGGCAGACCTTGGTCTTGTGCCCGCTTCAAAATCTTGTCATCCACATCCGTGAAGTTCCGTACATATGTCACGGAATATCCTTTATACTGAAGATATCGATAGAGTAAATCAAACACGACGGCACTTCTCGCATGCCCCAAATGACAGTCATCATACACCGTCACGCCGCAGACATACATTCGAACATGGTTGTTCTCAAGCGCGATAAACCGTTCTTTTTTACGGGTCAACGTATTAAAAATATTCATGGTCTCAATCATACGACTACCGAAATTCTAGGTAAGAAAAAATGTGCTCCAACAGCTCGAAGAGAACGCAGGCAGCACAAAACTTACAACGGATTTCAGCATAAAGTCACAATATATGGGGAACGAATGTCACCCGCTATTGTTACAACAGTATCTTTACTAGAACAAATCCGCCAATTAACAGAACCAAAAATATCATAGAAAACAGATCGAAATACCTTTCGAGAATGTGTTTCACTGACGGACCAAATATTCTCAAGGCCCCACCGACTAAGAAAAATCTGAGTCCCCGACTGACAACTGAAGCAATAACAAAGGTGGCAAAATCAATATGTGTCGCTCCCGCTGCAATGGTGAATACTTTATAAGGAATTGGTGAAAACCCTGCCGCAAAGACCGCCCAAAAGGCATTATCGCTATACAGCGTTGAAACTGTTTGAAACACCTCTGGGGTGAAACCCGGCACATACGCATAAAACCAATCTGAAATCACCGCCCACAGACCCATCCCAATGGCATACCCAACCATGCCTCCCACAACGGAGCCTATGAGACAAATTCCAGCAAAACTCAAAGCGCGAGAAGGGGCTCCCACACCCATGGCTACCAGGAGAACATCAGGCGGAATGGGGAAAAAGGAAGATTCAGCAAACGCAATGAATAGTAACGCAATTTTTGCGTGAGGGGTATCTGCCCATTGAATGACCCATTCATAGAGAGCACGGAATATCGATGATGGGTGGTATGGAGAGCGGGAAGAAGATTTTAAAAGGTTATTCGGCTGCATTGAGCATTATAAGCGAACCCAATGAATGTAATCGATGTCTTAGGGCTGGGTTTAGGGAAGAAGCACCCTTAGGTTCGTTCCTTCAATGAACCAACATAGGTAATACCGCTATGTCTATCATATAGCTATCCCAAGTAACTACAAGTTGTTATCTGTTCTAGAAAGAGATGACTAGACGTAGAATATTGTCCAAGCATAAAAAAACCCGCCTCAAATTGAGGCGGGTTT
>BQIY01000249.1 GCA_021604265.1 Nitrospirales bacterium | reverse complement strand
GCTGGTTCGCTCGGCCATCTATGCCCTGTTGGAGCCTCCGCTCATTAGGGCATTCGGCTTTCCTGAACCGTCGCGATTGATGCGCCGGGCGGTGCCCTCACTCCTGAAGCTTCGAGCCGGTATATTGCGACACCTCCCACCACGGCAGCATCCCCGGCTACGAACGGAGATGGTTCACCCTTCACATCCTCACGGTTATGTGATCGAAAAACTGGGCCCGCCTGAGGAGCCAAAAGGGAAATGAGGAAAGGAGAACTGGGCTGTCTATCTCTCATCCTCTTGTAGCGTGACCACGCAAATACCATAAATTAACAGTTCTTCTCATAGGCCTCTTCATTCACAAATGGGAGATTCAATCATGAACATAGAGTCCATTAATTCTTTCACACGACATTCTCACCTTGGACTTTGCTGTCTCCTGCTGGCGTTTCTTCTTACCGGTCTGACTGCCGGCTGTTCACATCAACCGTGGGACATCGACACTTACATCCAGAATCTTGAACGGCCTGAACGGGACGACTACCAACAGCCGGAAAAGGTTGTCGAAGCGTTGAACATCACGCCCGGTATGGTGGTGGCTGATGTGGGAGCCGGCTCAGGGTACTTTACACGCCGGTTTGCCAAAACAGTTGGAGAGACAGGACAGGTGCTGGCAGTTGATATCGAGCAGAAAATGTTGGACTACAACAAACAGGAATTGGGTTAGGAAATGCCATTTCGAGTAATAGGCAATAATTTTACAAGAAAATCATTTCATTTCTGTCATTCCGTTATGAGAAGCTAGGGGTTGGTACATTTCGCTAGAGCAGGGCGTGAAATCTTCCGGCCAATCGGCAGAAATCCGACACAAAAGACGGAGTTGTGTAGGAGCGTCTTTATTGATTCGATCAACAAAAATTTTAACGGAATTTTTAACACTACTTTTCAATAATTTGCCGAAATCCTCTGCAAAATATTTAGGGACATATCCAACAATACAAACAGGATTCTCCGTTCTCAGAGCTAACGCAAAAGGATCGTGCGAGTTCTGAACATCAAGTAGTAAGAATAATTGGGTCTCATGTTCTAGGTTTCCAATTACTTCTAATGCGTCTTTAGAAAGATACCGAATTCCATGGCTAAAAAAGGGAAGAGTATATTTTCCCTCAGGCGTGCGTTCCGGGCAGGGAAAAATCATTAGAGAATCGGTTCCACGCGTCCCCCCAGACCGACCGAGGAAAACAAGAGGATCCTCATTTTCTTTAGAAATATTTAACCACTTTAAAAATTCCTTATATTCTGGACGATTTTTTGCAAGAATTCTATTGGTGAATAACGGAAATAACTCTCTCGATTCGTAAACAGAGTGCAAGTCCGTCATTCTTCCAAATGGAAGAAAATTTGGGGTAGTCTTTGCACCTTTTGTATACATAAAACAAAATCGATTATTCTCATAGGTAAGCCGAGCAACCGCCCGCCAAATCCGCTTAATAGGATCTTGCCAAGCTACAAAAAGAGTATTCATGATAAAATCTTATCCACACATCCTAAAAGTCGATCGCGGTTTAATTCAAGTAATTTCTTAGCGAATTTCTTGGAAATGTCGCTCATTATAACGCTCGGAACCTTTTCAAATATAGCATCTATATCATTCATTGCAATATTCTTTAATCTCTTAAGCCAACTTAACGCTGCTGCTGCCAATGGGCGGGGCTTGGAGGCCATTAAAAATGCATCTAAGGTAGATAGGGGTTTGGTACTACCTTCGGATCTATAGAAAGCTGAGGATGCTCTTTCAATATATTTTTCTAGGCTTCTACCTCGATCCTTTGTTATCAATCGTTCCTGTCTTGCTGAATCAAGTTCAAATGGTGCCAAGCTAGAAGCATGATCAAAAGAAGGCGCTAAGTGGAACGTTTTTGGGGAAAGTTGAAGTATTATTCCCCAATTTTCGTGATGTCTGTCCTGGTTTGCAACCCACGCATCAAGCATTAAATAACCAAGGAAAATTTCAGCAGCACTTTGTATTCCATTTATGGGTTGGAATCCGATTGGGATAGAAAGATCTTTCCAGGAACAGATTTTCAATACCTTTCTTACCGTGTGCTGCCGAACCCTTCCTATTTCTTTTCCTGGATATCTCGGGTCAAGCTTAACGAGTAATTCATTCCCCAGGATAAGGCGCCTACCTTCTTGTGGGAGTGCAAAGTTTTCACTTCTTACTCCTCTTTTTCCCTTCCATACTGCTAAATCATATTTCGCATGTGGAATTCCTATTAAATTGGAAATTTCACATACGATTTTTTCTGCCCAATCTTCGCCAGTGCCTTCTCTAGCTTCCTTAAATAAAAATCGGTTTTCATCCATCCAAAACTTTTTCTTTGTTCCTAATTGCTCATATATTATTGGAGCATCATCTGGAATCTGAATGATTGGAAACATTTTTCTCTGTCCCATTGTAAAAATGGATCTGGTACAAGATTTGAGTTGAAAACTTAAATCATGGTTTTCCCATTTTAACGTCAAATACTGTCAGCATTTTCAGTTAATTAGAATGTAAATGTAAAAACTTTATTGTTAGTCCATTGAGTTTGAAGTGCTTTAGAGGTCTTCCCATTATTTCTGTGGAGAAGTCAATGATTTGAAAAATGCGCGACAAGGAGAAGGTGAAATTTACAGGTAAACGATTTTTTTATACTTCAGCAACCTACCTACTAGGTTTGTTCTCCAATACCGCAAGACTCGATGGCCTACAAAAAAACAGCCTTATATTCGAATCCTGATAAAACCTGGTTACTCTATTTAGCGTATAAGCCATACTTATACGCTAATTAGCATATTGTAATATTATTCGTTTTGGCGCATAATAAGGGTGGAGGGAAAACATGTCCGACCTTGCACGCAATCCGAAACAGATCGGCAATCTGATCCGGCGGGCCCGTAAGCAACGCGGCTTGAGCCAGACGCAGCTCGGGGAAAAGACCGGATTGCGCCAGGCGACGATATCTCTCATCGAGACAGGTAATCCGGCCGCGACGCTGGAGACGATTCTGACGGTTCTCAGCGTTCTCGATCTGGAGTTCCGGATCGCGCCGCGATCGAAGGGGACGGCGGCTGATATCGAGGATATTTTCTGATGGCCCGCAACCGCCGGCATGTGCCGCTACTCGTGCTGCTGAACAATCGGCCGGTCGGTCAACTCCACAAGGCCACAAGCGGAGCCATTGCCTTTCAATACCACCCGGACTGGTTAGGATGGCCACACGCCCTACCGGTCTCACTCTCGCTCCCTTTGCGTGAAGACGCCTACAGAGGAGAACCGGTCGTCGCGGTGTTCGAGAATCTATTGCCGGATTCGGATGCGTTGCGCCGTCGGGTTGCGGAAAAAGTCGGAGCGGGCGGAACCGATGCCTATAGTCTGCTTGCTGCCATTGGCCGCGATTGTGTAGGAGCCTTACAGTTTGTCGGAGCGGACGATGCCGGGAAGGAGATCGACGATTCCGCCACGATCACCGGGGAGTCCGTGAATGAGACTGCGATTGAAATGCTCCTCAACGGGTTGGCGCAAACCCCTTTGGGTCTGAACGGTGACGATGCGTTTCGAATATCACTGGCCGGAGCGCAGGAAAAGACCGCACTGCTCCGGCATAAGGGCAAATGGCTCAAGCCCCGTGGCACCACACCCACCTCCCATATTTTCAAAAAACAGATCGGCCGATTGCCGAACGGACTCGACCTCTCGAATAGCGTCGAGAATGAATTCTATTGTCTAAAACTGGGGGCCGCATTTGGCCTGCCGGTCAACCGGGCGGACATCTACACGTTCGGAGAAACGAAGTCGCTTGTAATCGAACGCTTCGACCGGCTTTGGACAAAAGACAAGCGGCTGTTGCGGCTTCCGCAGGAGGATTGTTGCCAGGCGCTCTCGGTGCCGCCCACCCGAAAATATCAAAGTGAAGGCGGACCGGGAATGATCGAAGTACTTGATCTGCTCAAGGGCAGCGACCACCCCTTGGAAGACCAGGAAACCGTGTTAAAGGCCCAAATCTTCTTCTGGCTTATTGGCGCGACGGACGGGCACGCCAAAAATTTCAGCATTTTTCTCAGTCCAGGGGGCAGGTATCACCTGACGCCCCTGTATGACGTCCTCACCGCTCAGCCGAGCTTGGAGTTGGGTCAAATTGAAAGCAAACAGATGAAGCTCGCCATGTCAGTCGGGACCAAACGGCACTATCGAATCGGCGACATTCTCGGGCGGCATTTTATTCAGACTGTGGAAGGGGCGGGACTGCCGAAAAGATTCGCCCTTGAGACAATTGAGAAAATGGCTGATACCGCCGGTCAGGCATTGGAAGCCACCGAACGCCTCCTACCGGCGGATTTTCCCGAGGTCATTCACCGGGCGGTCAAACTCGGCGTGACCAACCGCCTGTCCAAGTTACGTGTTGTGTAATTTGTGAGGGGAGGGTACGTGCGGTGGACTTATCCGGCTATTCGGCCCGGTTTATCATGGGCATACCTCGCTGTTTCCAACCTGACATATGACCGTCCAGGTACACAATATTTTTATACCCCACCGTCCAGAGAGCGAATTTGCCAATCCACGCTCTCGGGCCATGTTCGCAATATAAAACAATCTGGTCTTTCGGTATGGCATGCGTCTCCTTATGACGGCTCCACATGGCGTAAAAAGGCAGATGCACAGCGCCGGGCACGTGCCCGGAATCGTATTCACTTTGTGAGCGGACATCCACGATCACTGGCGCCGTTTGTGTTTCTATTGAGGATAACAGTTGCTCG
>BQIY01000248.1 GCA_021604265.1 Nitrospirales bacterium | reverse complement strand
TGCCGTTCAGGCATTAAAAAATATTGGATTTCGGGTCATCGCGGCTGGCGATTCCTATAACGATATTTCGATGCTGAAAGAAGCCGATGCGGGAATCTTTTTCTGTCCCCCTGAGACGATCCAAGGCGAGTTTCCCCAATTTCCTGTGACGCGAACCTATGAGGAGTTTCAAAAGCAGCTCGCTCATGCCGGCGGGTTTGCACGGTAAAGTTTTCCGGGCCGCGCCGATGGTCGAGGATGTTTTTTTTGGCGACTGCCTTTCAGGGGAATATAGCGTGCATTTCGAAAGCGGACTTCCAAGTCTGAAGCCCTATTTTTGACATTTTTGCACTATCCTTGGGTTGCAGGCTATTCTGCTGAGCCCGTATCCTTAGTTTTGAGAAGGCTTCTTGATACATGACGACGACTGATGGTAGTCCGTGGGCGTATCAATACTTTGAAGCCGTTCGGTCGTGTATGTTCTCTCCCTCACATATCAGCACCGCATAACTCGATCATTACTATGCCAGGCCTAAATGACGATGTCGTTGAGGGGGGCCAGTCTTATGATAACATTCTATTGTTCCTTAGCCAGGTTAGAAAGGAGAATGCGAATGAGCTCTTCTCTCGCAAGAACGTTTCGTGGGTTGATTATTGTCCTGAGTCTTGGCCTGCTTGCCGGCTGTTTAGGGAACCGAAATTGGGAGTATCCTCCGTCTTCAACAGGAGCATTTCTGGATACGAAAGCCAAAATGCCGCTTTCGGCGAAGGCGGTGGTGTTACCGTTTGAAGATCTTCGCGGCAAAGATATGAAAGAGGAATACTGGAAGGCCTCAATTCCCTTAGTCCGTTATGGCGAGACAGTATACGATCGGCCGGAAGAGGCGGCAAATCCTGAAGAGGTGGATGTCGTGAATTTTGATCCTCCCAATGATTTTGCGAAGGCTGCGGTTGCGGAATTACAAGAAGCCGGTCTCTTTTCGTCCGTTGAATTTGCTGAAAATGATAAAGCGGTACCTGCCGACTTAGTGTTTCGAGGGCGTTTGCAATCTACAGAATGGAAGCGTCGTCTGGATACCTACTTTTTGGGACCGATTGGCGTGGTCTTTTGGTTCTTAGGAGCCCCGATGGGCGAAACTGAAACAGCTGTTGAATTAGACTTGCGTTTAACGCCTGCCTCTGATCCTTCGAAGGTTTTATGGAGTATGGCGATGGAGTACGAAGGCGAAAAGTACGATAGTCCGTATTATAACCTTGAAGATGCTGTCCGGAGTTATCCTGGCGCACTCCAAGAGGCATTACGACCGGCGATTATTGATTTAGTCCAACTAGCGGATGAGGATCCGGAACGTTTATATTCTGGAAATTGAGTATGGTTGGAATGCTTGATAATATATTGAGGGGGTGATGGAATTGCGCCTCGTTAATCACTCCGGTGCAGGAAGTGCGCGTTAGTTAAGGTGAAGTTTCGTGAAGTTGTTAGAATTCCTTGGGTTTTCTGAGCTTTAGGAAACGAACGAATCAGCCGATAAACCTTATAACGGCAAACTGCAAGTTGATGCATGATAGCGATAATTTGCATTGACCGGAGCGGATTGTCAGATTTTTGTAGTAATCCTTAGGCAAATGTCAGAATGGAGTTATGTCTGGAGAAATAGTAGTCTTGGTCACCGTGGCATCGGAGTCTGAGGCAAAACGTATTGCCTGGAAAATTGTCCAAGACAAGCTGGTAGCATGCGTGAATATTGTTCCAACCATACAGTCGGTATTTGAGTGGGAGGGGACCGTGGCGGAAGAGCAGGAATCTCTCCTCATCATCAAGACAAAAGCCGACGTATTTGATTTGTTGGAATCAGTCATCAAGCGATTGCATAGTTATCGTGTTCCAGAAATTATCGCACTGCCTATTCAAGTAGGGTCTTCCGATTATTTGGCTTGGGTGGCGAAAATGGTGAACCCGAAGCTGACGGAAGAAGTCTAGAAGGACAGCAATCTTTCTTGGTAAGAAGGTAGAAATTTTTATCATCATATTGTTAGTCTAACGACGAGTACTAGTCTGACGCAGAAACCTAAATTGGTGTTTACAGACATGAAGAAGGTAGGCAATGCAAGGTTCTGAAGAAAACTACTCAATCATTGTGTTTCGTGGAGCTCGTTCCAATCCTTTGCGCCTCAAGCTACGGAAGTCTACCGTACGCTATACGCTCATTGCCGGACTCTGTTTATTGGTTCTGCAAAGCGGAATTTTGACTCATTACATTTATCAAAGAAGTCAATTGGCCGAATTGGATGGGCTTCGGAAAGAGCTGGCCACTTCACGTGAGCGGACAGGGGTTTTTGGGGTTGAAGTTGATAGCATGAAAAAGCGAATGGTGTCGTTGGAGCATCTCAATCGGAAGCTTCAGACCATGTTCGGCTTGGAGCCTGATGAAATTGAAGGGGTGCCGAATTCTGTGCCCGGGCAAGGCGGAGAAGAATTTCCCTATGATGGCCATTCTATGAATTCTTCGGGAGATAATCCGGCTCTTGACGCCAAAGTTTCTTTGACGTCCATGAGTAAGGAGCGGACCGCTCATGAAAAGATTCGAGCCATTGAAGAGGGGCTTCATTGGATTGAGGCGCGGTCGAAGGTAGAGAAAAAAATTCTTGATACATTGCTGAATACGGCAAATCTTCGGGCTGAACGTTGGGCCTCCACGCCATCCATTTGGCCGGTCAAGGGGGTCATTACCTCGAAATTTGGGCCACGTGTTTCGCCTTTTACCGGGAAAAAAGCCTTACATGCGGGTATTGATATTGGTTCCCCACGAGGGACCGAGGTTCGAGCACCTTCTGCGGGTAAGGTTGTTGTTGCTGCATACGATGCCAGAATGGGGAAATTTATTCGTATTGATCACGGTTTCGGGATTGAAACCACCTACGGTCATCTCTCGAAAATGAAGGTGAAGTACGGTCAAAAGGTTACACGCGGAATGTTGATAGGTCTTGTCGGCAGTACTGGAAAGTTTTCAACCGGTCCGCACTTGCACTATCAGGTCGCCGTGAATGACCGTGTTGTTGATCCGGTCCAATATATTCTCGATTAAACCTGAAGCTCTTTGTTTTTACGCCTTACCCAATGCTTCGATTCTCTTTTTTCCTGTAACTATCCCACCGCTTTTCGTTGCCCCGTCTAGGTCAGTGTCTTTCTGGCTAGAATTATCACCTTCCAGTTCCGGGAACGCAAAGCCGACCCAATGTCTGAGCCGTTTTCAGGGACATCGTTTCGTAATACGTGAATGGCATGATGTCTCAATCAGCCTGTTAAGCAAATGTGTGATTGAGTTTGGACCCAAAGGCCTAAAGGTTTTAATGGTTAGGTAGGCCTTCTTTTTAGCCTGCTGGGTCTTCTTTGGAGTTGAATAGGAAGCGTGATCAGGTTTATCATGAACTTTAATATCGAAGAACAGATCAGTCTCTATAATCTGATCATTTGACATCTTTTGAATTTCTTTGCTACGTTTATCCGCTAATATTGGTGAATTTACCTAGTTTTGTCTATAGTTGTAATTTTTAAAGGCAAAAAGAACGCTGAAAAGTTTCCAAAGATTTTCCATTTAAAATTAGGAAGAAGGAGGATTTTAATATGAGCCTCGATTATGTGAAGTTTACCCCAGGTTTTGATCGATGGATGCCAAAAGAATATAGAGATATGGTTGACCATGGTCCTTTCGGAAAGAAGACTTCTGTCTCGCAAGTAGGAACTTTTAAGGAAATCCTTGAAGAGCATCCAATGTGTGCGGGATGTGCCATGACATTATTTATTCGTTTAGCCATGATTGCGTTCCCGAATCCCGAAGATACCATTACAGTTGGAACCGCCGGTTGTGGTCGTTTGGCCATCTCGCAGGCGGCCATTCCATTTGTCTATGGGAATTATGGTGATCAAAATGGCGTGGCAAGCGGACTGACGAGAGGGCTTAAGCTTCGATTTGGCGATAAACCAAAAGATGTTGTGGTGATGGCCGGTGATGGTGGTATGGCCGATATTGGTTTTGCGCAAACGCTGCACTCATGGTTTAGAAAAGAAAAGTTTACCACCATCATGTTGGACAATGAAGTGTACGGAAATACAGGTGGCCAGGAAAGCGGCATGACGAATAAAGGCCAAGTGCTAAAGATGGCTCCTGTCGGGAAGAAATTTGAAAAAATGGATATGTTAGGTATGGCGAAAGTTTCGGGTTGCGCCTATGTCGCCACTGTTGTTCCCAATAATCCTCGTCGAGTTGAGAGCGTGATCAAAAAAGCCGTATTAATCGCCAGGGAAGTTGGTCCAACCTACATTCAAGCCTACACCTCCTGTAACATTGAGTATGCGATTCCAACTGACAAGGTCATGGAAGATGCAAAAGACGTTGAAAACGATCGGTATAAATTCTCTGAGTATCTGACCGATGATGCCAAGCAAGCTCTGGGAGAGTTGTATGGGTATAAAGAATATCTTCCCAAGCCAGCTAAGGCCGTACCTGTTAGTTAAGATGGGAGCGGTCGTCATCGAGTGAGTAAGAGAATTGTGCGTTTCTTGTTTTTGGACCTAAGTAAGGATTAAGGAGGCAATCATATGGCTATTCGGTACAACATTCGTATGGCTGGTGTCGGGGGGCAAGGCGTTGTGACCGCCTCTCACATTTTTAGCACGGGTGTCATTAATGCGGGTGGGGAAAGTACCATTGTTCCCTTTTATGGGTCAGAGAAACGTATGGCGCCAGTGGAAAGTTATGTCAGGGTTTCAGATGAGCCGATCTATGAAATTGGGGAAATCACGTTTCCGCACATT
>BQIY01000247.1 GCA_021604265.1 Nitrospirales bacterium | reverse complement strand
CTGCAGCAATGGCAATCCCCCCGAGGAATGACAAACTCCCCAGACACAGACATGAGGTTATTATGTTTGCAGGGAACCGCATACATCTATACGTATCATAGCGTCCCAGTAATTACCAGTGAAGCAGAAACGGCAGATGCCCAATGAACATTCCATCGCTTGACAAATCTACAGATATTTTGTTTGAATTCGGCTCCTTCCGCCGGATATGTGCTTGCCGGCGCAACACATGGCACCATCTCAGAACCCAATGTTTTCTGGGCTGGGGCAGGCAATCAGAGTAAGTTCTGATCTGCTGGCCTCTCTCATTGTCGGTGGAGCACTTGGTTGGCTCGTTGACACATATGTGTTAAGGTCGGAACCATGGGCTCTGGTGATTGGGCTCTTTTTGGGTCTTGCGGCAGGACTGCGAAATGCGTACCGGACGGCTCAACGTTGGAAATCGTAATTTCTTAAAGTACTAACTATATAGGATCGTCCTTGCAAGACCCATTACACGCGTTCGAGTTACACCCGATACTCCCGCTTTCTCTCTTTGGTCTCGATATTTCCCTGAACAAGGCCACCCTTGTGATGTGGGTGGTGGTGGCCTTGATTATTTGGTTTTTACTCCGGGCCGGTTCCAGTCGATCCTTAGTCCCAGGCAAACTTCAAAGCCTGGCAGAGGTTCTGGTTGATTTCATCCGAGGGATCATCCAAGACACAATGGGAACAGATGGGATGCGATACTTTCCGCTTATCAGCACCCTCTTTTTGTTTATTCTCTTTTCCAATCTTCTTGGCTTAATACCTGGATCATATACGGTGACGAGTCAAATCGTCGTCACGGGCGTTTTTGCGGTATCAGTCTATATCTTGAGCTTGATAATCGGCTTTTCCATCCATGGAGGAAAATTTTTGGGAATTCTGGTCCCGCCAGGTACTCCAGGGTGGCTCTTACCGCTCATGATTCCTATTGAACTTATTAGCCAATTAGCCAGGCCAATCTCTTTAGCCGTTCGGCTCTTTGCCAATATGACGGCGGGGCATGTTATTCTTGGCGTACTCTTTGGGTTGACCATTACAGGAGGACTCCTTATTGGGTGGCTTCCATTCTCTTTCACAATCGCCTTGTATGGATTGGAATTTGGGATCGCCTTTATTCAGGCGTATATTTTTACGGTACTAACGTGTGTGTATATCGGCGATGCGATGCATCTCCACTAGGGAAAACAAAAACTTGTTTCATGTTTAAGGTTTACAGTTATTGATTCTTACAAAGTCCTCCTGTCGCAACTGTACGCTTGAGACTTTAAACCTTAGACTAATTGAGTTAAGCAAAAATCGGACATTAACTATTCAACCCCTATTCAATGGGAGGGAAAGAACACAATGGATGTTGCAGGAGCAGCTTTATTAGGAATGGGGCTCGCAGCCGCTGGATTTGCCGGAGCAGGCGTCGGGATTGGCTATATCTTTGGAAAAATGATTGAAGCTGTGGCCCGTCAGCCGGAAGCAGAAAGCCGTGTCGGGAAATATATGTGGATTGGATTCGCATTGGTCGAAGCGATTGCGTTGTACGGTTTAGTTATTGCGTTTATTATTATGGGCAAGGGATAACAAAGGTTCGAGACAATGCCACAATTTGACAGCAACTTTTTCTCCTCGCTCATTTTCTGGGAAATCATTTCCTTCGGGATTCTCCTGTGGATCTTGTATAAATACGCCTTTCCCCCGATTCTTGAGACCCTTGAGGCGCGTGAGAAAAAGATTCGTGAAAGTATTGAGCAGGCAGAAAAAAACCGGGCAGAATCCGAACAACGCCTGCAAACGTATGAGACCAAGCTACACGAAGCCGCCCGGGAGGCCGAGGGCATCGTGAATGAAGCCCGCGATCAGGCTCAACGTCTTCTTGACGAAAACCAACAACGAATTCGCACTGAAACAGATCGTCTCAAAACAGAAGCCTCTCAAGAGATTGATCGAGAACGCAGGAAAGCCCTACAAGATATACGAAATGAAACGGCTGATTTGGCGCTGCAGGTTGCCGAAAAAATCCTGACGCGGAACCTTTCCGATGATGATCATCGTCGATTCGCGCAAGAAGCGTTGGATGCCGTCGCTCAACACCAAACCAATGGACACGCTAAGAAGACATAAACATTTCAAACTGTAAAATTCAAAATGGAAAGCGAGAAGCGGGAAAAGAATACACTAATCTGAATCCAATATTTTTCACTTTGAGTTTTGTATAGTGTTCGTACTACCTGATCGATATCCTTCCAAATCTACCGTCACAAATTGAAACCCTAGCCGCTTCAACTCTCTCACAATCCGACAACGCCGCTCTGGGTCGTAAAATAATCCAATTTCCGAATCTGAGGTTTCAATCCTCGCAATTCCCGCATGGTCCCGAACACGGACTTGCCTCATCCCTTCACGAAACAACAAGGCCTCGGCCTGTTCCACACGCGACAGTCCTACTCGTGTAATCAACGTGCCGCGAGGAATGCGGGATGAAAGACAGGCCGCGGCAGGCTTATCCCAATTTGAAAGTCCCAAGGCTTTGGCCAATGCTCGAATCTCGGCTTTTCCCAATTGTGCCTCCACAAGTGGACTGCGCACACCGAGAGCCCGTGCTGCGGTAATTCCAGGGCGATCATCTTGTAAATCATCAACATTCGTGCCATCAACAATCACACTGGCTTCAGAATCGTTCTTAATGGTTCTGAGAAGTTGATAGAGGTCCGTTTTACAATGATAGCAGCGCATCTCATCATTTTTGACGAATGCGTCAATTTCCAATTGATCGGTTTCAACAATGTGAAGGGGAATGCCGATCTCTGAGCTCAGCTGACGCACCGCTTCCAGCTCAATGGCCGGAAACGTGGGCGACACAGCCGTGACGGCCTCCGCATGTGGCCCCAACACCTCATACGCCACCTTCAAAACAAGTGTACTGTCTATGCCACCGGAAAATGCCACAATGGCGGATTCCATATCCTTAAACACTTTCTGCAAGGCAACATGTTTCTCACGCAAATCCGCCTCAAGACCAATCATTCCCCACACTCCTTGCTCGATCTTTGGTTGTTGAGATTTCCACCTTGAAGATTACCCAGCTGTCCGCAAGCTCCAAGGACATCACGGCCGCGACTCTTACGAATAAAGACATCAAGCCCTGCGCGACGCAACGTCATCTGAAACTGTCCGATAGATTGCTCACTTGGTCGCTTGTATCGACTTCCGTGGAATTCATTGAATGGAATCAGATTTATTTTACACCGTATTCCATTCAAGAGCCTTGGGATACGCTTGGCATCGGCCATTGAATCATTGATGCCTGCCAGAAGAACATACTCAAAGGTCAGGCGTCGACCGGTCTTTAACGGGTAATCGCGGCAAGCCTTCAGTAAGTGAGACAACGGATGCAGCGTATTAATGGCGGGCATCAGTTCATTACGCTGCCGATCGGTCGTCGCATTTAAAGAGATCGCCAGATTCACCCCTAATGGAGCCACCTCCCTCAATCTGGGAGCCAATCCCGCAGTCGACACCGTAATCCGCCGAGGAGAAAATCCTACCCCCCAATCTCCATTGGTCAACCGCGTAATCGCATCAGAGACCGATTCCATGTTGGCCAATGGCTCACCCATTCCCATAAACACTAACGAGGTCAGGCGAGAATTTGGCGCGACATGATCTTGAACTGTCAGCACTTGATTGACAATTTCATGGGCTTTGAGATTTCGCTTAAGACCCATTTGACCGGTTAAACAAAAGTCGCAATCTAACGTACACCCAACTTGAGTCGATACGCACAATGTGAGCCGATCCTCCTCAGGAATCAAAACACTTTCAACTTCAAGACCATCAGTAAGTTTAAGGAGAAATTTCTTGGTTCCATCTGCAGCCTGCCGGACAGTCACATTGGACGCACGTGTGATGGTTGCAATCGATTGAAGATGGGACCGATCCGATAGAGAAAGATCTGTCATCTCTGCAATAGTGAGGATACGCTTTTGATACAGCCAACAAAGAATTTGCTTCGCTCGATAGGCTGGCCATCCTAACGTCGAAACCCAATCACGCATAGCAGACCAGTCCATAGCCAATAAGTTCGTCATCTGACGCGAAGGGCTAATCTGTATAGGATCACTCAACATAATTGATAGTCAGAAACACTTAGAACCAGACCGGAAGAAGACAATCATCAACATCTGCATCTTACTACGAGATCTGTCACGCAGCAAAAGCAGGATCAACAATCCTACAGGTTTAATGCTTCCTGTGTACAACCAACGATTATTCACAAGGAACAGCCCATTCTTTCACAAGCATCCAGTTAACTTCCTTGTCTTTACTTGTGGAGAACACCTTCATTGATGGTTCAACACACTAAATACAGATCTGTGAAATTTAACATCCACAACTTTTAGGCTTTCAATAGAGCATACAAATTCGTTAGCTGTTTTTACTTTTAAAATAATGAGCACAACTAAAATTGCACGAAGCAAATTGCAATAATTCTTGTTGACATTGCTTAAATGCAATGATAAAAAGCACCATAAGCTATGGAGAGGACTATTCGATGGACAGCGGGAAGGAAAAGAACGAACTCAAGGATATTACTGTCGGGTTAGGGCAACGTATAAGCGCCTACGAATCAAAGCTTAAAGACTTACGAAAAAAACGGGAGCAGCTCAATGAAGAAATCGCAACGATTGAGAAATACATCGAGTTGGCGAAGACTCTCTATCGTGTCGAAGCGGACAAGGCGAAACTGGCGAGCCTCTCGAGCCAGATTATTACGGACGAAACG
>BQIY01000246.1 GCA_021604265.1 Nitrospirales bacterium | reverse complement strand
ATTGGCGTGATCCGTATTTTGGTGGATTACGTCCAGAACCCGCCGCAGAGACATTGCGAGACTTGCAAGATGCCGTTCAAAGAGAACAGGCTCATCTGGGATTAGCAACAGATGGCGATGGTGATCGATTTGGTATCGTCGATGCTGATGGGACGTTTGTCGAGCCCAATCTTATTTTGGCTTTGCTTTTGGACTATCTGATTCAGACGCGGAAATGGACCGGCTGGGTGGCTCGGTCGGTGGCCACGACACACTTAGTTGATGCAGTGGCCAATTTACATGGATTATCTGTTCATGAAACGCCTGTCGGATTTAAGTATATTGGCGAGCTCCTTGCTAAAGGGGAGGTCGTGATGGGAGGAGAGGAAAGTGCCGGACTCTCAATTCAGGGTCATACACCTGAAAAAGATGGGATGCTCGCTTGCGCACTCGTCGTCGAAATGGTTGCTCACTCGGGGAAAACCTTACGAGAACTTCGTGACGACCTCTTTCAACGAGTCGGGACAATATTTACGGTGCGAGAGGACTTTACGATTGACGAAGGGGTGCGTCAATCCTTAAATGGAGTCCTCGATCATCCGCCGCAATCGTTCGCCGGTGCAGATGTGGTTCAGGTGAACCGATTAGATGGGTGTAAGCTCTTATTTGGAGACGGGAGCTGGTTTCTTCTCAGGCCGTCAGGGACGGAACCCATTGTCCGCTGCTACAGTGAAGCCAAAACTGAAGAACGTCTCAATCAAGTTGTTCAAGCGGGTCGGATTCTTCTCAAGCACTAAGATTTCTTCTGACGTTCATATCGTCTCTCCCAATTTTCCAAACAATGCAATCCCTTCGCGAGAGCCGCATGGTTTTCCTCTTTTGCCTATTTGAAGTGGCAAAGGGGAAAGGGTTAGATGTTCTGAGCCATTTTTTCGTCAGGCACGTCTTCGGATGCAACCTCAAGTATGGCTGGCTCAATTTTGCCTGTATCTTTTGCGACTCGCTTTTCATGCATCTTTTTAATTTCAGTTTCTACTGCCTGAAAAGCATGTCGTATCGCTTCTTCAAAGGTTTTTGCCTCTTTTCTGGCGGTTACGGTGTGTCGTTTAGGAACGGTGAGCAACACAAGAGCTTCTGCGTTATCTGCTCCTTTTTTATGGTGAGCATTTTTTGTCAATGTGACTCTGGCATGGGTAATCTGAATGGAATCGGTCTCGAGTGCCGCCACACGATTTTCAATTTCAGTCTTCCAACGAGGGGTCATCCCCACATTGCGGCTTTCAATCTTGATGTCCATGGAACCTCCTCATGTCACCATAAAAAATTACCAAAAACCTGTATAAATAGTTTCGGGTAAACGGATAACGATCTTGATGAATCTTCTCGATAGTGTAAAAATTTCCTCGTCAACTGTCAAAACATCTTCTTGTGATCATGCTGGCTTATAGTGAAAAATCGCTATCTGAGGTCATCGTCTTCTTGTTTCACTGTAACAGTTCCGATAGAGAAGAGACTATCAATCATCACATATTTTTGGAAAAATATGATTGAAGTCGGGTTGTCGTTAAGAAAGCAATGAAGGAGGATGTCATGGACATAAATAGACGAAATCTCTTGAAAGTTGGAACGATTGTCGCATTGGGAAGTTTGATGAAAACGGCTGGTCTTGGTTTGGCTGGTGTGAAAGGCTCAACGGACGTCTTTCCGATTATGAAATCAAAAGAAGAATGGAAGTCCATGCTTACACCGATGCAGTATCGCGTATTACGGGAGGAAGCTACTGAGCCGCCGTTTAGCAATGCGTATCATGATAGTAAAGCGAAAGGCGTCTATGAATGTGCCGGGTGCCAACTCCCCTTATTTTCTTCAGACGCTAAATTTGACAGCAAAACGGGATGGCCGAGTTTCTGGCAACCCGTTTCCGATTCTGCGGTTGAAACGAAAACGGATTGGAAATTGGTCTATCCTCGAACAGAAGTCCATTGCCGGCGGTGTGGTGGTCATCTCGGGCACATTTTCGAGGATGGGCCAGAACCTACCGGCCTTCGATACTGTATCAATTCCGCAGCATTGAATTTTGTGCCGGTTTAAGGATTCGCGTTTTCATAGTGTTGACGAATGAGGACTTCAATTGCTGGAAAATGTCGTTCAGGAATATTGCGTAAACGTTTACGGCAATTTGCAAGAGCCTCTTCCGCGGTCTTATACGGTGTCGTTGAAGCGAGTAAGTTACGGTAGTATTCCTTTAACTTCAGTTCTGCAATTCTCTCCAAATCTGGTGTGCCGGCAATCGAAGCTGCCGCACGATGTACATCACGGTTGTGGGCAACTAACGCTTGGAATCCAAGTCCTTTCAAGCGTTGGGTGACGGTGCTTCTATCCCAGGCGAGGGTTTTGGCCGTGGCTTGCATATCAAATCCATGCTGTCTAAGGGTCGAAAGAATGAAGACATCTTCGCGGCGAGCCATCTCGTCTTTCCCCTCTCGACTCGGCCTGCTTTCATCTCCTGAGTGTGTCGTCTCAATTGTTTCGGCTCTGTCGCCTTGAGGAAGACGAAGATCATCTTCAGACAGCAGAGGCCCATTGGCTAAGGCCACGGCCTGGGCCAGGGTTTGCCGAAGTTCTCGCACGTTGCCAGGCCATGCATAGGCATGAATCGCATGCATTGCGCTCTGTGTGAGTTGAACTGGCCCTTGCTCTGTATGACGTGAAAGATCTTCAACGATACGCTGGACTAGTAATGTTAAATCCTCTTCTCCACGGTCTTGAAGCGGTGGAAGATTAATAACAAGACTTCGCAGACGATAATAGAGGTCTTCTCGATAGTGACCATCATTCACGGCCTGACTCAGATCACGGTTCGTTGCGGCAATGATGCGGACGTCAACATGAGTTGGACTTGATTGTCCAACTCGATAAAATTCACCGTTCTCTAGGACTCGTAACAATTTGGCTTGAAGATCTAACGGGAGTTCTCCAATTTCATCCAAAAATACACTTCCATGATCAGCTGTCTCCAAAAACCCTCGTCGGCTGATCGCGCCTGTGAATGCACCTTTAACATGACCAAACAGCTCACTCTCGAACAGCTCTGGTCGAATTGCCGCCATATTGACTGAAACAAAGGGGGCATGAGATCTATGGCTCAATTGGTGGGCGGCTTGGGCAAACAGTTCCTTCCCAGTTCCTGTTTCACCAAAGATAAGTATTGGATTGTCAGTGTTTGCTGCTTTTTTTAGTTCTTGAAATGTTTTCAAAAGGACTGGCGAGCATGTCAGAATCCCAAAATCTTTGGCTTCCGATTGAATCTTTTGTTGATGAGACTCAGAAGATTGTGGTTTGTCTATGGGAAGAGCCGGCGAGACTTTGCGAAGTTGAAAAAGTTCATGTTGGAGATCTTCAAGCTGTTGACGGGCACCTTCAGTCTCTTTTTCAGCTTCCTGCAATTGCTGACGGGTTTCATCTTCCGACACTGACAAACTGGCATACTTTTCGGAAGTATTCTGAGCATATTCTTTCGCATCAAGTAATTCGTCCTCTAACTGTTCAACATGCAGTTCCTTTCTTGCCAGATCTTCCTGCATGACTGTGAGTTGACGGCTAACGTTTCTGATCTGCTCTCGATCCTTTTTCCGTTTTTCATATATCGGCCACACGGTTGTTCCCAATAATGTACTGACAATTGCTATCGTGGAATTCAGGTAAGACCAAACAGTGTCTGTGGCAAAAAACAACATAGCGTTGATGCTAAAATGACCAAGAATCATGATTCCTACTACGAGCCACCCCCAAATGTCCCGTCTCCAAGAACTTATTAAAGCGATGATAAAGATCACACCAAATGTTCTAAATAGCGTAGATTCCCATGAAGGTTTCTTGATCCACGAATGTGTGAGAGATGAATTCAAGATATTGGCATGTAGGAACCCTAAGGGTACAGCAGACTCCAAGGGAGTACTCAACATTTCTGAATTCGATGTGACTGGGAAAATCAACACAATTTTGTCACGAGCAAGTGTTGAAAGCTTGATGTCCTGTCGCCCCTGAACGAAGTCGAACAGTTCGGTGAATGTATAGGTTGGGAAAGGTTGGTCTGACCATCGACCGACAAAAGAAACCAATCCTTGATCTGGTAGATTTAGTGGACTGCTGTTGTTGTACGCTGACGCAATGGTCAGTCCTAAAGGCAAATGCTTCATATCATGTGCCATCTGACGGGACGATATTCCCCGAAAAATTCCATCTTCATCAGGAGCCAGCATAAACCAACCGGTGGCTTGAGCTTCGTTCGCAATCAGTGGCTCCACAAATGATGGGTAGACCACATTCCCTGCCTGTTTGGTGGCTTCAAGGAGCTGGGCATTTCCAAATACATCACCGCATTCTGGAGGATTGGGGAATTGGAACCGAACGGCCGGTGCAATGATTGATGCCCCGGCCTTATGTAATGCAGAGATTGCGCTAGCAATGACCGATGAATTCCATCGCTCATTTCCACACGAAGCTGGATCTTGTTCATCAAGAGTGATCAGCACAATTGATGGATGTACGACGGTGGGTGACTTGGCTTTCACCTGCCAGTCATATGATGCCACTTCAATTTGCGGAAAGAGCAGTGAGAATCCCAGTCCAAAGAGCATACCGGATAGGCCAAACAGTAGCCCTGCAGTTGCTGTTTGCATTGCACGTGTTGGTGACGTGTTCTCAGAGGTCAATGATCGTGTCATCTTGTGGGGAAATATTAGAACCCGCAATCCTGTTGGACAATGTGCTCTATTTCAAGCCTTGGTAGGTCTTCACGTACGGAAATCTGCCTTAAAAATTTACAGGATG
>BQIY01000245.1 GCA_021604265.1 Nitrospirales bacterium | reverse complement strand
CGATAAATGAAGGGTGGTTGTGGGATTCGATTTTAAAGACGGCGGCTAACCCGTCACCGATATCAACAGCTCCCGCATTTTCTCCCGGCCCTTGAACGACTCGTTCCCCTTCGGTCGGCAAACGTTTCAAGTGCACTCGGGAGCTTTTATAACTACAATGCTCACTCCACATAACCGAAAACACACCCAATTCGGTCAGATTGGGTTCACGCCCTAAGTGCTGGACAATTTGCTGGTATTCGTCCTCAGACAAACCATGTTGCTCAATGAGCTCTTTATTGATCGGATATTGTGTTGACGACATCTTTAGGACTCAGACTGTTGAGAAGGCATCCGAAGGGGTAAATGGTCAGTCACATATGACGCATACCGTAACGCGGTCAACACTTGTTCGTAGGTCACGTGAAACGTTTCTTGCACAGTTTCAAAACTTTGACCTGTTCCCAAGGCTCCAACAAGTGTGGCGACATCGACTGATGTATCAAGAAGACATGGTTTGCCGGAACAAATTTCCATTTCCATTGAAATCCCTGGAAAAACTTCCAATTGGTCCTCTAGCGACTAACTTATCCAACCATTTGGTTTAGTGCATGACGGAGAGACGAAAAGAGGGCCACTCCATCCGTATTGCCAAAGACATCTTCCGCGCATCGTTCGGGGTGCGGCATCATTCCTAACACATTCCCCGCTTCATTTCGGATTCCCGCAATGCTCTCAAGTGATCCATTCGGATTGGCCTCAGCAGAGACATGGCCTTGTTCATCACAATAACGAAAGACAATTTGGGCACGGTCATGTAATGCTGAAAGCGTCAGGGGATCAGCATAGTAATTCCCCTCCGCATGGGCAATGGGGACTTTCAACACTTGTTCGGAGGCATATTCGTTGGTGAACGTCGTTTCAGCATTTTCAACTTTAATGTAGATATCCTGGCAGATAAACGACAGATGGGTGTTTCGCAGCATCGCGCCGGGAAGCAGTTCAGCTTCAAGTAAGATTTGAAACCCGTTACAAATCCCAAGGACGATCCCCCCCTTGCTCGCGAACTGCTTAATCGACTCCATGATTGGTGAAAATCGAGCGATCGCGCCCGTACGCAGATAGTCACCGTAAGAAAACCCTCCCGGAAGAATGACCACATCGACTTTCGAAAGAGAGGTTTCTCGATGCCAAATTAAATGCGCTTGATATCCCAAGACCTCACTGACGACATGATAACAATCCCGATCACAATTCGAGCCGGGAAAGGTGATGATCCCGACGTTCAATTACACAAGCCTTTCTTCATGATGACGTTGCAGTCGGAAGATAGGGAGATTTCCATATGGAGTGCAGAAATAAGTAATAGTGGACTCATCATTTACGCCGGTATGAGTTCAAAGCGGTATTCTTCGATGACTGGATTTGACAGCAATTTTTCGCACATCGATTTCACAGCAGCTTCAGCTTTCCTCTGATCAGTTTCCGTGAGATCGACTTCGAGTAACTTCCCCATGCGAACGGTATCCACGGAGTGAAATCCGAGTGTTTCGAGTGATTGCTGAACGGCATGACCCTGTGGATCATGAATGCCGGACTTGAGTGTCACATAAATTTTGGCTTTCATCCTTGTCCACCCTCATGTTCAGGCACACACACGTTTCAAGACCTCTTGATAGGTTTCTTCGATTCGATCGAGATCTTTACGAAATCGATCTTTATCCATTCGTTCCCCTGTTTGAATATCCCAAAACCGGCAGGTATCCGGAGAAATCTCGTCAGCCAGGATTAACTGACCATTCGAGTCTCCAAATTCAAGCTTAAAGTCCACCAGCATCATGCCCTTGTCTTTAAAAAATGGTGTAAGAATTTCATTTATTCTCAATGCCGACTGGCGTAACTGCGCCACTTGCGCGTCAGAGGCTAAGTGTAATAAACGAATATGATCTTCGGTGATTAACGGATCGCCAAGAGGATCATTCTTATAGAAAAACTCAACGAGGGGAGGATCAAGCACCATCCCCTCCTCAAATCCTAACCGCTTGACGAGACTTCCCGTCGCACGATTTCGTACCACGACTTCAATCTGAATAATCTTTAAATGTTGAGTGCGCATCTCCCGGTCGCTCAGCTGTTCAATAAAATGCGTCGTGACTCCAGCGTCTTCCAGCAATCGAAACAATCGAACCGAGATCTTATTATTGACGATGCCTTTATTGAAAATGGTGCCACGTTTTTCAGCATTGAATGCCGTGGCATCATCTTTAAAATACTGAACGACTTGATTCGGGTCTGGTGTGGCAAAAACTTTCTTGGCTTTGCCTTCGTAGAGCAGTGTTCCAGATTCCATGGTCTTTACCCTTTTTTTAAACGTGATCGTGTTGTGGTTGTCCGACGTCTTCCAGATGGTGTCGGCACCGGTCGACGGGGTTGTGTGTTGGTGGCTTTGCGGCCAAAGACTCGTGCAAAGATTTGTTTTTGATGTCGAACATACGACTTTGGTTCAAAGCACGCGGCAATCTCTTTTTGTGAAAGATATTTTACAACGAAAGGATCGCCTTGAATCAGCGAGTAAAAATCTCCCTGATTTTCCCAGGAAATCATCGCATGCCGCTGAACCGTCTCATACGAATCTGTTCGTGTTGCCCCTTTATTCACCAGTGCCAACAACAGTCGCTGGGAGTAGACGAGACCGCCAGTCATGTTTAAATTACTCAACATGCGTTTCGGATAGACTTGAAGATGTTTCAGAATTTTTGTGAGCCGAACCAACATATAATCAATCAAAATAGTGCTGTCCGGGACTATAATCCGTTCGACTGAGGAATGACTGATGTCTCGTTCATGCCAGAGGGCCACATTTTCCATAGCAGCGAGACTATTCCCACGTATCACTCTCGCGAGTCCGCAAAGGTTTTCTGACCCGACCGGATTACGTTTATGCGGCATGGCCGACGAACCCTTTTGTCCGGACTCAAAATATTCCTCAGCTTCCAATACCTCAGTTCGCTGAAGATGACGAATTTCCGTGGCAACTTTTTCAATGCTCGCGGCTAATAACGCCAACGCAGACAGGTATGCGGCATGGCGGTCACGCTGAACGATTTGACTGGAGATTGGCGCAGCCTTCAAATTCAGTTTTGCGCAGACGGCCTTTTCAACAGAAGGAGGCAAGTGTGCAAACGTCCCCATCGCTCCAGAGAGTTTCCCCACCGCAATATCATTCCGTACGATACGTATTCGTTCTTGTTGCCGAAGGAATTCTTGATACCAGATCGCTAATTTCCAGCCAAATGATATCGGTTCGCCATGAATGCCGTGAGACCGCCCCACCATCATGGTGTCTTGGTGTTCAAACGCACGCACCTGAATCGTTGCCAAGAGATTCGCAATATCCTCCAATATCAAATCAGTCGCTTCACACATTTGCAACGCCAGTGAAGTATCAAGAACGTCCGAAGAAGTTAGCCCGGCATGAAGATGTCGAGCGTCTCTTCCTGCCTGCTCAGTGACGGCCTCGAGAAAGGCTATAACATCGTGCTTTACGACTTGCTCAATCGCTTCGATCCGTGCCGGGTCAATTTTTACTTTACGACGAACACGAGCCGCCACTCCTCGTGGCACAGTCCCCTGCGCTTCCATCACTTCACAGACGGCTAATTCAACACGAAGCCACGACTCATATTTACGAGTTTGACTCCACATCTCAGCCATTTCTGGGCGTGAATACCGGTCGATCATTGCGTTACGTGTTCCACGATCCTATGTCAACGGAAGAATCAGAATTAGGCGGAGAAGTCTGGGATTCTCGTTGTGAAATGATCTCAAGCCGCTTCTCTGCTAGCTGAGGATCATGTTGAATTATCCGATCTAAGATACCATTGAGAAAGCGCTTGCTTTCCTCATCTGCAAATCGTTTGGCCAATTCAAGAGCTTCATTGATGGTCACTTTGGCCGGAACCTCCGGAAGCCAGAACAGCTCGAAAATGGCACACCGTAAAATATTTCGATCAACGACCGGCATACGACTCAGCGTCCACTCCACAGCATAGTCGTTGATCAGCGTATCGAGTTCCTTCTGATGAGCAAAAACACCCTCAACGACCTGTGTGGCGAACAGTTGCACCTCGGGGGCAGACTCATGATCCTCCCAAAATTTATCTAAAGAATGAGACGAGCGTTGTTGAAACTCATTCTGAAATAAAAATTGCAAGGCAAGTTGCCGCGCAGCTCGACGAGAACGATGATGAGTTGTTTTTTTCGCAGTCGACACAGTTGAAAGTGTTGAAGGATTCATCAGAGAGAATAAATTTATCAGCGAGAGACTCTGACTTTAACGAAGTTGAAGAAGACGATCAATTGGTCTTTTGGCTCATATCACGACAAAAGTTCAGACAAATGGCACTCTTTTCGCGGTTCCAATATTGCTCACCTGTACTCAATAGGCATCGCCAGATTCACGGTCCTGGGTTAACGCCTACAAACATTGAGCAAAGACACGGTGTCGAAACCGAGAGAAAAGGCACAATGCGGACATCTCACTCGTCAATAGTCATATTGGCAAATGAAGTATTACCAACATTCCAACGGGTCATTTTTCTCTTTTGGGGTACGCGCCAAAGGACCTTGAGACATCGGCTGTAAGAAAGGGTTCGCCATTAATGCGGCCATCTCGATAGCAGAACGTGCAGCATCTGCACCCCGGTTTCGCTCCGATGAACCGGAACGTTCCAACGCCTGCTCGACCGTGTTCACGGTAAGAACACCAAAAATGACTGGCACCTGTGTGTCAAGACTGATTTGAGCAATGCCACGTGCTGTTTCTGTGCAGATATAATCAAAATG